>CATLBW010000114.1 GCA_949879775.1 uncultured Lachnospiraceae bacterium | reverse complement strand
TAAGATTACGAAAAAATAAGCGCTGCTGCCCTCTATGAGGAAGCGGCATAGAATACCCAGCAGAGGTTGGTTATAAAAAGAAATTCCCTGCCGGGCAAAGCGTCATTGGCGCCAAGTCCCGGCAGGGAATTTCTTGTCTTATAGAGAAAAATAGTATGCGCACTCGTACAAGAGGAAAATATTGCTTCGCAATTGTGCTCGGCGCGTGAAAGTGTGCAATCCCCTCATGAATGAGGGGTAGGGGAGCTGAAGAGGGCTTGCCCACTTTGTTCCTTTTTGGCAAAAATGCCAAAGCTCCCATAGTTAAACCCCTGTTTTTCTTTGCTCTTTTCCCCGCTTTTTTATCCCATTTATTAGGGATTTTCCATATCCTTTCTTCACGTATAATCTAAAAAAGCATTTCATCCCATGTTAATATTATCCATAGTTCCTGCTGCATACAAAATATGTTGAGGATTCATGCGTTTGCCGGGAAAAGGCAACGATTGTTGTTGAAAATTGACTTTTTATGGTATATAATAAAATATCAAGTTAAATGGGGGGATATGGATGTCGGTTCATAAAGACAGCATAAAAACGATAGTAATCAATATTATTAGCAGCATTATATTTCAGATAATTCTAATGGTTTGTTCAGGTAGCGGTATTTCAATTATCCTTAAAAAACAATTAAAGTTTTTGCAAAATAATATGCTGACAATTTCATTTTACCATGTAGTGTTATTGTGTATATGTATCATAATATTTATTCCCGCGAGCAATGAGGAAAATAGCCATGCTTGCATGGATATTTGACGAATGCCGCGAGGGTCAAATACCCCGCTGCTCTGCAGCGTTGCAAGCTTGATACCCCGTTGCTTGCAGCGGGGTCTTTGATTATAGCGCTAATTTTGTTTGTATATTCTGTGACGAAAAGAATCTTTTATAACAAAAAGGATAATAAGGAAGACCTTACAAGCGATTATTATTTTACATATTATGAGAAGCATATGACGATATATAAAAATGGCAATGGCATTATAAAGCATAGGTTTAAGATCGTTGTCAATGATCCTGGAAAGCTTGAGTTTTTAAGGAGGAGGATTAATATATCAGATGGGGTAAAGACATCGAAATTCCCCTCTTTAGATAAAATGAAGAAGACGCCGAAAGACAGGAGGTTTTCGGATTTCGGGTTTTGGTATAAATCAGACAATAATATTGTTTCTGAAGTAAAAGAATTTTATTGGGATAGCCTTAACCCGGACCGTGAAAACAAGGATGCAAAGAAAAACCCGCAGGAATTAAGATGGCTTTTTCTCATTGATAAGAATAAGGTTGAAAAAGGGAAACCGTATGAAATATCTTATGTTACAAGTGTGCCAGGCCTTGAAGCCCTAGAAAACGGCTGCTTGAGGAATGATTTGCGCAAGGATGAATCTGAAGACAGAAGTTTTTCAAGTATGAGGATATCCCATAACATAAAGCATTATAAATATATTGTTTCATTTGAAGATGGCGTCTGTATTGACGTCCCTCCCAAATGTGAGTGCATAATAAATACCCAGGACGGGGTGAAAACACTTGACATTGTTGGGAAAATCGATTATGATTTATTATATACGAAGTATATTTTTGAGTTAGTTCACCCTGCATTTGGCAGTAACATTCGGGTTTCGTGGAAATATAATATTTTATAGTTTTGCAAAGGAGGTTAGGCTATGAGGGATAATAGGTTAAGGCATTTCGAGGAAGAGGAAGGCGATTGAGTTTATCCGTCCGAGCAGGTATTAATATGATAATTGGAAGCTGCCGTAAGATGCAGGAGTTGTATAATACGCCATTGCGATGGGGATGTTGTATGTATTCTTTGCTCTATGGCAGCTTTTTATATCATTAAGGTTAGGATGCAAAAAGGGTGCGCCGCACCGAAGGCGCTTTTGGCGTCCTAACCTAATGTTATGGGAATGCGAAGGGAAAAGGGAAAATAGTCCTTGCCATTCAAGGCGAGGTATGGTAAAATAACATCCTGTGAGACAAGAAAATGATGGTCCTCTGTTACCGTGCGTATTAAGAACATCTAATGAAATAGGAGGTCACGACATGAACGCAACAGAAATTATCAGGAACATTGAGCAGGGACAGATGAAACCGGAGGTAGACCAGTTCCGCGTTGGCGATACCGTTCGGGTATACGGCAAGATCAAAGAGGGGAACCGTGAGAGAATCCAGGTTTTTGAGGGAATTGTCCTAAAGAGGCAGGGTGGAAGCAGCCGGGAGACTTTTACTGTGAGGAAGTTTTCTAACGGCATCGGCGTAGAGAAGACTTGGCCGCTGCATTCCCCTAACGTAGAGAAAATCGAAGTAGTCCGTTACGGTAAGGTAAGGCGCGCGAAGCTGAATTACTTAAGAGGGCGCGTAGGAAAGAGAGCAAAAGTAAAAGAATTAGTAAAATAATTCTGGCAGAAACGGAACAGGAAAAGGGACAACTACAATTGTATTTGTTCCTTTTTTGTAATTGTCTGTAATCCGCTTTGTCGTATAGGAGCAGCAAAATATGAGAAGAAGAGCATCAGGCCTGAGCTTTTACAGGGAAAAGAAGAAGATTAACATAGGGCTGTTGAAGGAAATTGCAGTCTGGACAGTGGAAATCCTGCTGACAATTATGGCAGCGGTTATCATGGTGTCTTTTTTTGGGTTCCGCGTGTCGGTCATCGGGCCTTCCATGTCGCCGACGTTAGAGGGTGGGGAGAAGGTTTTAGTCAACCGTTTTGTATATAAACTATTTGACCCTAAGAAGAATGATTTAATTGTATTCCAGCCCAATGGCAATGAGAAATCGCATTATTATGTGAAGCGTGTGGTCGCGCTGCCCGGGGATATTGTGCAGATTAAAGACGGCAAAGTATATGTCAATGGGGAAGTCTTTGCGGAGGGCGTTGAGACAGAGCTGATTGAGAATTCCATGATGGCGGAAAATGAGATTTTGGTGGGTGAGGATGAGTATTTTGTGCTGGGGGATAACCGTAATAATAGCGAGGACAGCCGCTATGCCAGCATAGGCAATGTGAAAAAAGATCATATTACAGGGCAGGCATGGCTGGTGGTCTATCCGTTTGATCGGGTCAGGCTGCTAAAATAGGAGGTAGGGAATGCATTTTCAATGGTATCCAGGGCATATGACGAAGGCAAAGCGCCAGATGCAGGAGGATATAAAACTGATAGACTTGGTGATAGAGCTGGTGGACGCGCGCGTCCCGCAAAGCAGCCGCAACCCGGATATTGATGATTTGGGGAGGCAGAAAGCCAGGCTGATACTGATGAATAAGGCTGATCTTGCAGATGAGAAGCAGAATCTGGAATGGGAGTCTTATTTCAGGGAAAAAGGGTTTTTTGTGGTGAAGCTGGATGCAAGGACAAAAGCGGGGATGAAAGAAATCAGCAGCGTGATTATGGATGCCTGCAAGGAGAAGATTGCGCGTGACAGGAAGCGCGGGATTAAAAACCGCCCGGTGCGTGCCATGGTGGTGGGGATTCCCAACGTGGGAAAATCTACTTTTATTAACACTTATGCAGGGAAGGCATGTGCCAAGACAGGGAATAAGCCGGGCGTCACCAAGGGCAAGCAGTGGATACGGCTGAATAAAAATGTGGAGCTGTTAGATACGCCAGGCATATTGTGGCCTAAGTTCGAGGACCAAAGGGTAGGGCTTTACCTGGCAATGGTCGGTTCCATCAAGGATGAGCTGCTTAACAAAGATGAGCTTTCTTTAGAGCTGATTAAGATTTTGCTGGAAAATTACCCGGGGGCGCTTGCCCAGCGCTATGAGGTATCGGAGGGGCAGGAGCCTGCGGGGGTCCTGATGGAGATTGCCAAGAACCGCAATTGTGTGAAAAAGGGCGGCGAGTTAGACTATAGCAAGGCGTCTGCGCTTGTGGTCGAGGAGTTCCGCAGCGGGAGGATTGGCAAAATAACACTTGAATTTCCCGGCGGAGAGGGATAGAATGTAGACAGAAATTGAATCATAAATATAGGGATAAGGATGAGAGAGATATGGACAATCAACAGAAAGAGCAGGCCAAACCTGCAGAGAAAGAGACAAGTGTGGTGCGGGAGACAATTAGCTTTATTATTTACATAGGGATTGTTTTTCTGCTTACATATCTTGTTATCCATTATGTCGGGCAGCGCACGCAGGTCAGTGGGAGTTCCATGGAAGCGACGCTGAGCGATGGGGATAACCTGATTGTAGACAAGATTTCTTATCGTTTCCATGAGCCGGAGAGGTTTGACATTATTGTTTTCCCTTATAAGTATGAGCAGAATACTTTCTATATCAAACGGATTATTGGGCTTCCAGGAGAGACGGTGCAGATTGACGAGGCAGGGAATATTTACATTGATGGGGAAACGCTTGAGGAGTCTTATGGCAGGGAAGTGATTCAGGACCCGGGTGAGGCCGAGGACTTAATTACCTTAGAGGAAGATGAATATTTTGTTTTGGGGGACAACAGGAATGCCAGTTCAGACAGCCGGGACCCCAGCGTAGGAAAGATTCTCGGCAAAGATATTGTTGGAAGGGCGTGGCTGCGGATTTTCCCATTCAACAAGGTAGGGTTTATCAAGCATAAATAACCGTTTATCTGGCAGGGCAGAGAGGGAAAAGGAGTGGCTTTGTGGACAGACAAAAGAGAATTGCGGAAATCAAAGAGGAATTACAGGCAGCAGGGGAACATATGCTGCCTTCTTTTATTTTAAGTTATGGGACGGATGGGCGTTCAGGCGTACAGAAGCTTGTGGCACAGGCGAGGAAAGCCCTGCGGGATTTAGAGGATGAGAGGGAGAGGGTTGAAAGGCTAAAAGTTTATGAACGCCAGTATGAGGAGAAGGGTTATGTGTGCGGCATAGATGAGGCGGGCAGGGGTCCCTTGGCGGGGCCGGTAGTGGCAGGGGCGGTAATCCTGCCCAGGGATTGTAAAATTCTGTATATCAATGATTCCAAGAAGCTCAGTGAGAAGAAGCGGGAGGAACTCTATGACGTTATCATGGAGCAGGCGGTTGCTGTCGGCGTAGGCATGGTGGGCCCGGCGCGCATTGATGAAATTAATATTTTACAGGCGACATACGAGGCAATGCGCGAGGCGATTCAGAAATTGCCCGTAACGCCCGATATATTATTAAACGATGCAGTGACGATTCCCGGTGTTTCCATTCCACAGGTGCCGATTATTAAGGGCGACGCCAAGAGCATTTCCATCGGGGCGGCAAGCATTATTGCCAAGGTCACCAGGGACCGGCTGATGCGCGAATATGATAAGGCGCTGCCGGAGTATGGATTTGCCAGCAATAAAGGCTATGGCTCAGCCGCGCATATGCGGGCAATCCGCGAATATGGTCCTTCTCCTATCCATAGGAGCACATTTATCAGGAACCTGTAGCGGCCCTATGCGCTGCTTGTGGCGTGGAAGGGGACGGGATGGGCAGTTTGTAAAGAAGAGTAAGAAAGGCAGGAAAGACAATGCCATTTGTAGATAACGTTCAGCAATATCAGAATCATGCAATATCGAATACACAGGCGCTGGGCCAGCCCAGGGATGCAGGGGCAGTCCACCCAATTTCCACGCAGGCACAGGCGTTGGCGGCGGGCAAGGTGTTTGAGGGAACTGTGACAGAGATTAAGAATGGGCAGGTAACGATTGGCCTTAATGATGGGAGCACGATTTCAGCCAGGATGGATGCGGGGGTCAGCCTGGAAAAAGGGCAGCCCATGATTTTTGAAGTGAAGTCGAACAATGGGGAGCAGATTGCGATCCGCCCGGTGAGTTTGGAAAGCGCGCAGAACCCCACATTACTGAAAGCTTTAGAGGCAGCAGGGCTAAAGGTGAATGAGCGCAACCTTTCTATGGTCAATCAGATGATGGCGGAAAAAATGCCTATCAATAGAGACAGTTTGCTACAGATGATGCGGGCTTCTTTGGCGTTCCCCAAAGCGGATATGCAGACATTGGTACAGATGCAGAAGCTGGGATTTGCCATTACCGAGGATTCTTTAAACCAGTTTCAGAATTATAAGAATGGGCAGCAGGCGATTTTGCCGGAGATGAACCGTCTTATGGAGGGTATTGCCGATTTATCAGGGAAGATTTTTGGCTCGGGGGCATCGTCGCAGGCGCAGGGGGCGCTCTTAGGGTTCCAGCAGCAGATTTTGGGAATCCTTTTCGGTTCAGGGCAGCAGCCGACGTCGCAGGCTGGCAATGCCCCCAATCAGGCGGTGCTTGGGGAGTTTGCCCAGAACCAGGCAGGGCAGAACCTTACAGCGGCAGAGCTTGACCCAGCCCAGGGCGCGGTTATCCGTCAAGGCCTTACCGATGGCGCTCCCATGGATGGAAGCTTGCTGGGCGAAGGGCTTGCCGGGGAGAATTTACCCCAGGGGGGCTTGCCGTCAGGAGATGTCACAGGCGGTGTTTGGCAAGGGGCAGTTACGGGAAACACCTTAGGAGACGCAGCGCAGATGCAGGGAAACATTGTTTTGGGGAACGCTGCCGCAGAAGCGTCGCCAGGAAGCGGGATTTTGGGGAATGCTGCCACAGAGGCGCCGCAGGCGCAAGAAAGCAGCGCGGCCCAGGCTGGGGCCGGCGAGGGCAAAACTACTGTGGCGCAATTGCTTACCAGTGAGCAGCAGGGAAGGCTTACGGAAATGTTGCAGGAGTTTGCCGGGGCAAGGGGCAATGAGCAGCTTTTACCAGAAGGGAAATCAAATGCCAGCCTTGGCGCAGGCGAGCTTTTGCAGCAGATGATGAAGGTTTTGGGGCAGGGAAAGGATGCGGCGGGGGCTTCCTTGCAGAAACTTTTCCGTTCCGAGGAATATAAAACGCTGCTGAAACATGCCATGTCAGAGCAGTGGACGCTGACACCAGACAAGTTAAGGGAAGAGGGCGCGGTGAAGGAATTTTACCAGCGGCTGTCCAATCAGATGACGGAGCTGCAGCAGGCGCTTGCACAGGCAGGCAAAGAGGGCGCTGCGCTGGCGAAGGGCGCACAGTCTGTGCAGAGCAACCTGGAATTTATGAATCAGGTAAACCAGCTTTACACGTATGTGCAGTTGCCCCTGAAATTGCAGAACCAGAATGCCCACAGCGACCTTTATGTGTATACCAATAAGAAGAACCTCCGTCAGAAGGAAGGGGAGCTGACGGCGCTGCTCCATTTAGATATGGATTGCCTGGGGGCGACAGATATCTTTGTTAAGCTGCTGGGCACATCGGTACAGACAGAATTTTATTTCCAGGATGAGGCCTCCTGCCGCCTGATTTCACAATGTTCAGGGGATCTCATAAAACGTCTGGAAGATAAGGGATATTCCTGCGAGGTCAAGGTGGAGAACCGTAGGAAGAAGCAGGATTTTGTGCAGGATTTCTTGGAGAGGGAGAACCCGCCGGGGAAATTGCAGCGGTATTCCTTTGACGTGAAAGCATAAGGGGATTTGCCAAAGGCAGGGGCATGGGCTTACGAGGGAGGCATGTGCTTATAGGAGCATGTGCTTACGAGGGAAGCATAGCCTTATAAATATAGGGAAAGGGAGAGCCATCAATATGGATGAGGTACGGTATAAAAATACGGGCGAGCCGGTCACCACAGAGAGTGAAAATGGAAGGCATGCAAAGACTGCCGTGGCGGTGGCGTATGAGCCAGGGGAGCGGGCACCGAAAATTATTGCCACCGGGAAGGGTTATACTGCGGAGCGGATTATAGAGAAGGCGAAGGAGGAGAAAATCCCCTTCTATAAGGATGATAAGCTGGCGAAGACATTATCCAAACTGGAAATAGGCGAGATGATCCCGCCCGAGCTGTATGAGGTGGTGGCGGAAATCCTTGTGTTTGTGGACGATATGGAGCGCATGAAGGCGAAGCTTAGGTCCTAGTACAACGAATACTAAATAATTTTATGTTAAACTTGTCTTCGATTCCATCTGCTGTGTCATAAAATCTAGCCGTACATCATAAGGCATCCTCCCGCAAGCGGGCCCCTCCTTGTGATAAACGCCACCGCTACGCCGTCGATTTTATTCCTTACAGATGTAACCGAATTCTGCGTTTAACATAAAAAGACTTAATATTCGTTGTACTAGAAGGGATTGTTGGGGGAAAAGGGCTGTGGCGAATAGGAAGCCGGGCCAGAGCATAGAAAAGGGGGGAAGCATTGAAAGGCGCAGGGAATATTAATCGCAGGAAGGGCGCGCATTATGAAACATTGGCGGCGTCTTACCTGCAAGGGCAAGGATTTGAGATTTTACAGCGTAATTTTTGCAGCAGGTATGGTGAAATTGACCTCATAGCAAGGGAAGGGAAGTACCTGGTGTTTGTCGAGGTGAAATACCGGGCGACAGGCAGCGGCGGGCATCCCTTAGAAGCGGTGGATGCGCACAAACAGCGGCGCATTTGTAAGACGGCAGAGTTTTATCTTTTGCGTTATGGATATGCAGAAGGCACGCCCTGCCGTTTTGATGTGGTGGGCATGATCGGTGATGAAGCGTTGCATGTAAGGGATGCGTTTGCATATGGTCCTGGCGGAAAGGGAGGGTTTTGGTGATTATGGAGGATAGGCTTGTAAGAAAACAGACAGAGGGGAAGGAGCCTGCGCCAATCATGCGGTTTATGCAGATGCCAAGCGCTAGGCTCCCCTATTTATCGTACCCGGCTTTAGAGCAGACAGGGATTGTAAAGCATTGTTTTACGACCCGCCTTGGCGGCGTCAGCAGAGGGATGTTTGCCAGCTTGAACCTCAGCTTTACCAGCGGGGATGACAGGCTGGCGGTGGAAGAGAATTTCCGGCGGGTGGCTAAGGTGATGGGCTGCCAAACGGGGGATTTTGTACTGAGCGACCAGACGCATACTACAAATATCAGGCGTGTGGGCAGGGAAGACGCGGGCAAGGGGCTTACGCGGGGGCGCGGCTATGCGGATGTGGACGGCCTGATTACGGATGAGCCGGGGCTTGTGCTGTCCACCTTCTATGCAGACTGCGTGCCCCTGTATTTCGTGGATGTGGCAAACCGCGCTATTGGGCTGTCGCATTCTGGCTGGCGTGGGACGGTGGGCAGGATGGGGAGAGAGACGCTTGCGGCGATGCGCCGGGAATTTGGCACGCAGCCGGGGGACGTTGTCTGCGCCATTGGTCCGTCCATCTGCCAGGACTGTTATGAAGTAAGCGCAGATGTGGCGGGAGAGTTTATGCGTGAGTTCCCCGGCCATGAAGAGGACATTTTAATAGACAAAGGGAATGGCAAATACCAGCTTGACCTGTGGAGGGCAAATGAGGTTGTGCTTTTAGAGGCGGGAATCAGGCGGGAACATTTATCGGTGACGGACGTGTGCACCTGCTGTAACTCCCAAATATTATTTTCGCATCGGGCGAGCCATGGAAAGCGCGGGAACCTGGGGGCTTTTTTGGCGCTGAAAAAGGAACGATAGTATGTACAGAGTTGGAATATGTGATGACGATAAAATTTTGTGTTCCCTGCTGGAGGAACAGATTCAAGGGCTATCGGCGGATAGTTCAGTAAAATTTGAAATAGAGGTATGGTATAGCGGAGAGGGTTTGGAGTGTGATTTGAAAAAAGGGGTTGAATTGGATATCCTTTTTCTTGATATTGAATTGCTGCAGAAAAATGGCATTGAAATAGGAGCTTTTATCCGCGACGAGATGGAGGATACAAATAACCATATTGTCTATCTCTCCTCAAAGCAGGATTATGCGATGGAACTTTTCAAAATGCAGCCATTGGAGTTTCTCGTAAAGCCAATTACCGA
>CATLBW010000113.1 GCA_949879775.1 uncultured Lachnospiraceae bacterium | reverse complement strand
CGACATCTGTGATTATGCAATTTTCCCCGGCAAAATCAGACAGCCTTGCAAGAAATTCTGCATTTTTCTGCACGGGGGCGCATAAAAAGATATACTTGCATTGGGCAAAATCTTCTGTTATATCTGTATAGCCCTTCGAGATGACTCCCTCCTTCGCGGCGAGCTCCAAAGAGCCTGCGTCCGGCTCGTATGCAATCAACCTAATCTGCGGATGAATGCGGTGGATCGTTTTGGCGATGGAGCCTCCAATCAGCCCAAGGCCGATAAAACCAATTTTATCAGGCATCATAACCTCCTCCTGAAACTGTATAAATATTCTGTACTTATGGTAAGGGAAAAGGGGGGAAAAGTCAACAGCCACAGACGCTGGCGCAGGCTGTTTTGGAAAGAGGTTGTAAAAAATGAATAAAAAGGTTGTAAAATGTCTGAATTTTTAGTAGAATATAGACATGAAGTCAAATACCCCGCAGCAAGTTTAGCTCATTGCTTGCGGGAATCAAATACCCCGCAACAAGCTGACGGGGTATGCCGGGCTTGTTTTTAGCAAGGCCGCCCCAAGAGGCGGGGTATTTGGCCCTCGCGGCATTCGTTAATTATCCATGCATACCCACAGGGCGCTTAGCATGGCTATTTTCCTCATTGCTCGCGGGAATAAATTGTATTGGAGGAAGGCATATGAATGTTTATACACCTGATAAGATAAGGAACGTTGCCTTGTTAGGGCACGGTGGTAGTGGAAAGACGACTTTGGTGGAAGCAATGGCGTATCTGTCCGGTATTACCAAACGGATGGGCAAAGTCACAGATGGGAATACCATCAGTGATTACGACAAGGAGGAAACCAAGCGTCTTTTTTCTATTAATACTTCAGTAGTGCCTGTCATTTGGGAAGATACGAAGATTAACCTGTTGGATACGCCGGGTTACTTTGGCTTTGTAGGGGAAGTGGAAGAGGCAGTTAGTGTTGCGGATGCGGCAATCATTGTGGTATCCGGCAAGAGCGGCGTGGAAGTAGGCACGCAGAAGGCATGGGATATCTGTGAGAAATACAAAATACCGCGCATGGTGTTCGTGACGGAGATGGATGATGATAACGCAAGCTTCCGCCAGGTGGTGGAGGATTTGCAGGAAATGTATGGCAAGAAGATTGCGCCGTTCCACCTGCCAATCCGTGAGAACGAAAAGTTTGTGGGATATGTCAATGTAGTTGCGCAGACTGGTAACCGTTGGAACGACAAAGGGGAAGTTGTCGAGGCGGAGATCCCCGATTATTCCCAAAGCAACCTGGAGCTTTGCCGGGAGGCATTGATGGAGGCTGTCGCTGAGACGAGCGAAGAGTTTATGGACCGTTATTTCTCAGGGGAAGAGTTTTCGGAGTTTGAGATCCGCTCTGCGCTGCGCACCAATGTTGTGGACGGGAGCATTGTCCCCATCTCCATGGGCTCAAGCACGCTGGTGCAGGGCGTCTATACGCTGTTGGATGATATCATCAAATACCTGCCAAGCCCGGAGAAGCGCCCCTGCAAAGGCGTCAACATGAAGACGAATGAGGTATTTGACGGCGATTATGATATCTCAAAGCCTAAGAGCGCATATATCTTCAAGACAATCGCGGACCCCTTTATTGGGAAATATTCCTTAATCAAGGTGAATTCCGGTGTGCTCAAGACGGACGACGTGCTGTATAACGAAGAGAAAGCCCAGGAAATGAAGATTGGCAAGCTCTATGTGATGCGCGGCAACAAATCTGAGGAAGTATCAGAGCTGCATGCCGGGGATTTGGGCGCGTTGGCGAAACTGACGAAGTCTTCCACACGTGATACCCTTTCTACGAAAGCAACCCCGGTCGTATATGGCAAAACGCAGATTTCCACGCCTTATACATACAAGCGTTACAAGACAAAGAATAAAGGGGATGAGGACAAGGTTTCCCAGGCGCTGCAGAAGCTGATGCAGGAAGACCTGACCTTAAGGACAGAGAATGACAGCGCGAATGGGCAGACCTTGATTTACGGCATTGGCGACCAGCACTTGGAAGTGGTAGTGAGCAAGCTTGCTGAGCGTTATAAGGTGACGATTGAGCTGAGCCGGCCGAAAATCGCTTTCCGCGAGACGATCCGTAAGAAATCCGACGTTGAATATAAATATAAGAAGCAGTCTGGCGGGCATGGGCAGTACGGGCATGTAAAAATGACCTTTGAGCCAAGCGGTGATTTGGAGACGGCATATGAGTTCGAGCAGCAGGTAGTAGGCGGCGCCGTCCCTAAGAACTATTTCCCGGCGGTAGAGAAAGGTTTGCAGGAATCTGTTTTGAAGGGACCTATGGCGGCATACCCTGTTGTGGGCGTCAAGGCGGTGCTTTACGATGGCTCTTACCATCCGGTGGATTCTTCGGAGATGGCGTTTAAGATGGCGACCATCCAGGCATTCAAGAAAGGCATCATGGCGGCGTCCCCGGTATTGTTAGAGCCGATTGCGACGATGAAGGTTGTTGTGCCGGACAAATACACCGGCGATGTAATGGGCGATTTGAACAAACGCCGCGGGCGCGTGCTGGGCATGAACCCAGCGGAGGCAGGCAAGACAGAAGTTACTGCGGACGTCCCCTATATGGAGATTTACGGCTATATGACGGACCTGCGTTCCATGACAGGAGGCAGCGGGCTGTTTTCTTACGAGTTTGCAAGGTATGAGCAGACCCCTTCCGATATCCAGGAGAAAGAAGTAGAGGCAAGGAAGAACAAGCTGGATAACGGGGAAGAATAAAAGGATATTAACTACAGTTCATCCATTACCCATAGTATTGAGAAAATGGCAGAGGCTGGACTGTAGTTTTTTATCTTATAGGATAGGACTTGCCACGCTAAAGCGAGAAAGTGTCTTCCTATAAGATAAAAAAATGCGCACTCGCACAAAAGGAAAAAGTCGCGAAAGCGACTGTGCTCGGCGCGTCAAAGTGTGCAAGCCAATCCCCCGAGAAAGGGGGCAAGGGGGAGTAAGAGGTCTTGCCCACTTTGTTTTACCATAGGAATTTATCTTGCTAAAGCGTGAAAGTGTTTTCCTAGCGCATAAAAACAGGTTGATAAAAGGAAGGCGTTAGTCATGAAAAAAGAAAAAGAAAAAAAAGTTACAGGACAGGGTTCCCGGCATGGAAAAAGAAAGATAAGCCTGCAGGAGCTGAAACGTGTATACCATGAATCCATTAAGGGCAAAATTACGGTTTCTGTATTGGCGCTTGTGATTATTTCCCTATCGCTTCTGGGCATAATTTCAAGCTGCCTCAATAACATCAGCACAGACTCTACCCTGGAGAGGAATATGAATGCGACGGCGCGCGTTGCGGCGGAACGGGTGGAATGGGAGATTACTTCTTACATGAACATAGCGGAAGATTTGGGGATGACGGCTCGTCTCGCCAAAGAAGAGGCAAGCGTGGAGGAGAAAAAGAAGATTGTTGATGAGAGGGTAAAGGTCAATGAACTGGTAAGGGGGGATATCCTCGACAGCACAGGCGTCAGTATCCTTACAGGGGAGAGCCATGCAGACACGGATTATTTCCAGGCAGCTATGTCGGGCAGCGGTTTTGTAACGGAGCCGATTATCAGCGAGGACCAATCCACGTTGGAAGTGCGCATTGCAGCCCCCTTATGGGAGGAAGGAGTCCACGGGACAAAAGTGGTAGGGGTCATCTATCTGGTGCCGGAGGAGAGCTTCCTCAATGATATCATGGTGGCAATTAATGTGAGCGCCAATGGTTCCGCATATATGCTGGACAGCGAGGGCAATGTGATCGCCCATAAGGACAGCGAGTTGGTGAAGACTAAAGATAACAGCATCAAGGACGCTGAGACGAACGCCAAATTGAAGCCTGTAGCCAAGCTGGAGAAGAAAATGATTGCCGGCGGATCAGGGTTCGGCACTTACCATTATGGCGGGGTGAAGAAGATTATGGCGTATACCCCGATCGAGAACAGCAATAGCTGGAGCATTGCCATTACGGCGCCGATTTCCGATTTTAATATGGAGACGATTATAGGAATGATTGTCACGATTTTGATTGTCATTATTTCCATCATCGTGGCGGTCTTCATGGTGCGCAGGCTTGCGGATAACATCGGGACGCCTATCAACTTATGCGCCGAACGTCTGTCTGCGCTGGCAAAGGGCGATTTACACACAGAGGTTCCCGCGATATCCAGCCGGGATGAGACGTTGGCCCTCGCCACTGCCACAGAAAATATTGTATCGGACATGAAGAGGATTATCGGGGACGTGGATTATATCCTGGGCGAGATGAGCGAGAATAATTTTGGCGTGCATTCAAAGGCTCGGGATTCTTACATCGGGGATTTCCAGGGAATATTGGAAGCGGTGCGTAAGATTAAATATTCCCTCACCGATACGATAAACCATATCAAGGAATCTTCTGAGCAGGTGGGGCTTGGCTCGACACAGCTTGCAGATGGCGCACAGTCCTTGGCGGAGGGCGCCACGGACCAGGCAGCATCTGTACAGGAACTTTTGGCAACGGTAAATGACGTTGCGGAGCAGGTGCAGAGGAACACGGAAAATGCAATCACTATGAACAAGAAAACCATGGAAATCGGTGAGCAGGCAAATGCCAGCAGCGCATATATTACGGAAATGACAAAAGCGATGGGCAAAATCAGTGAAGCTTCCATGCAGATTTCCAATATTATCCAGACGATTGAGGAGATTGCAGACCAGACAAACCTATTGTCATTGAACGCATCCATAGAGGCGGCGAGGGCCGGGGAAGCGGGACGCGGGTTTGCCGTGGTGGCTGGTGAGATTGGGCATCTGGCAAATCAGTGTACGGATGCTGTGGAAGATACGCGCAAGCTGATTGAAGCCGCGTTGAGCGAGGTAGAGAGCGGCAACCGGATTGCCGATGAGATGGCGGGCGTCCTCCAGGGCGTAATTGACGGTATGGATGAGATTGTAAAAGCGGTAGAGGCTGTGGCAGAGAATTCCAATGAACAGAACGTTTCCATGCAGCAGGTCAATGACGCCATTGAGATTATCTCAGAAGTAGTGCAGACGAATTCGGCGGCGGCGGAGCAGACTTCCGCGACTAGCCAGGAGCTGTCCGCGCAGGCAACGGAACTCAATGATATGATTGACAAGTTCAAGCTGACGGATGAGGAAAAAACGAATAAGGAGCAGATATCTGAGATGGAAGAAGTAGCGGAAATGGAAAATGAATAACGCAGAGGTTTTTGTTTAAACTTTTAAAATGCGGTTGAGACTTACGAAAGTTTAAAGAAAGAATATTCATATTTAAAAAGTTTTCTCAATGTGGCAGGCGTGGACCTCACAGACATTGATGATATTAAAGAATAAACCAAACAAGGCATTGGCGGAAGCAGCAGAAAGGGAGGCTTGTCAGAAGCCTCCTTTTCCGTGGAGAAAGATATTTTCTCATGTTAATTAATTGGCACAGCGTCACCTTTTGGCAGTAGAAAAAATTGTACCGCAGGCAATCTTACTTCCGGAGTTGCCGGAAGGCTGCGAGGTGAAATCATCTGGTTTGTCATGGATGATGACGGTTTTGCCAATGATATCAGGAAGGGAAAAACGTTCTGTATAATACATCATCCAAGCAAAGCCTTGGGCGCCGAACAGCGGCATCAGGTCGCCTTCATGTGCAGGGTGCGGGCATAAGGCGGGATTAAAGTGCTGTCCTGCATCTGCGTAGGGGTCGTCGCTGTTCCCGCTGCATGAATTTCCCTCGTGGATGTGGAAGCCAAAGATATTTTCTGCACAGTCCGTATCGGATGTGGGAAGCCCGTAGATTTCTGCGTTGACTAATACGCCGCCATCCGCGGGAAAAAAACGGACAATCCCTGTGATTTCGCCGTTTCCGGGATTGCCAGTAATCTCGGCATAGGCAACCGGCATATGATAAAGGGCTGTTTCCAGAAACTGCAGCCCGGGGTTTTCATAAGCTTTGTTTATAATTGAATGAGACATGGAAATCTCCTGTAATTTTTTTGTTACTTTTATAGTATTGTGTCGAGGGGATTTTGTGATATTTTCTATCAAAAAAACAGGGGAATCCCAAAGCGAAGAAAGGCTTTACACCAACAGTTGTAATTTGTTATACTAGAATTATCATATAGAAGGCACGTATTGAAAGTAGGTGATGATATGCCGAGTGAAAAAGAATTAAATGTAAATCTTTTAGATAAGCTGGACATGTTAGAAAGATTAGAAATGGCAGATAGAGAAGGGGGGTATGAGAAAATAAAACAGCAGCTTGCATTTGAAAAAAAATGTATTGAACGCAAGCTTTATCAGAAACCGCCATTGACAGATAGCTTGCAGTAGTTCTAGTCAACAACAAAAAGCTTTTTCGTTGACTATAATAACTGAACAACTCAAATAAGTAAAAATTATATGTGTGAATGAAATAATGTTTGCCTGAAAACGGCACAATTTCTGATTTTTCGGAAATTGTGCCGTTTTTTTATCTTATTAGGAAAGGCACTTGACAAGCTAATGCGTGAAAGTGCCTTTCTTATAAGATAAAAATAAATATGCGCACTCGCACAAAAGGAAAAATGTCGCGAAAGCGGCTGTGCTCGGCGCAGCAAATCGTCCAAGTCCCTCAAGAATGAGGGATTTAGGGAGCTGAAGCGGACTTGTCCGCTTTGTTCTATAAGCGGCAATTATTTGTTTTTTGTCTGTAGTAAATCTTCCGGGGTGGTATCCAGCAGCTCGGCAAATACGTTGACTTCATAATCCGGTATAAACCGGATGCCCAGTTCGGCTTTTGTTATTACATTTGGCGTAATATATTCATACCCGGCGAGTTCTGCAAGAATGGCAAGTTTCTGAATGGTCATTTTTTTCTGTTTGCGAATTTCCCGAATCCTGATCCCGCAAATATTTTTCCGATTCTCGTTATACCAAAACGCTTTCAAGTATAATCACCTCAATTCCTGAATTATTCTTAACAAGAATATTTGATGATTATATCCTTTTTCTATAAATACATATGTTCTTAACAAGAATAAAAGCTGCGATTTTACATGAGTGCAGCAATAAAAATGGAAGTGGAGGATAAGAGATGAACAAAATGAAAAAAGCGCTGGCGTTTTTGCTGGCAATGCTGCTGTTGGTGACAGGTGATTTGCAGGGGTGGAAAGTACAGGCAGCGCAAAGCGGGGATTATGAGTATCAGGTGATAAATGATGGAGAGAGAGGTGTGGAAATTACAGGCTATACCGGAAGCGGCGGGGATATTACGATTCCCTCAGAGATTGAAGGGATACCTGTGACAGCTATCGGGGAATCTGCATTTTCTGATTTATGGGAGTTAGAAAGTATAACAATTCCTTCCGGAGTGATGTCTATCGGCACGCATGCATTTTCGGAGTGTCACGGGCTCAAGAGTGTGGATATACCGGAGGGAGTGGAAATTATCGCAGAAGGCGCGTTTTCGGGTTGCCATGAATTGCGCAATGTGCCGCTTCCGGAAAGTATAAAAACGATCGATGATTATGCGTTTTTCCATTGCATTTGGCTAAGCAAAATGGTGTTTCCGAAAGGGCTCAAAAGTATCGGGGCGAGAGCGTTTGAGGAAAGTGGCATGGAGGGGAGCATAACCATTTCGGAAGGGGTGGAAAGCGTCGGGGAAAAGGCGTTTTACCGATGTGCAGAATTGGAAAGGGTAATATTTTCAGGCGGCGTAAAAACGATTGGTCAATACGCGTTTGGATATTCTTTTGGCGGGTACGATGAGGAAGGGAAAGAGAACGCGAAGAAAAACCCTGATTTTCTTATTTATGGCAACAGCGGCACGGCGGCAGAGACGTATGCGGCAGAGAATGGATTTTTGTTTAACCCGCCGGAACTTTTATATAAAGAGAGCGAGGATGGAAGCGGTGTGACGATAACAGGCTACCGGGGCAACGGCGGCGAACTTACGATTCCGTCAGAACTCGAAGGGAAAAAGGTAACAGGCATCGGCAGTATGGCTTTTGCCAACGGCGTCGGCAGCAGCCTGACAAGCCTGACGATTGAGGAGGGCGTAAAAATTATAGACGCTTACGCGTTTGCGGGATGTACCAATTTAAAGAGCGTCCGTATTCCGGCAAGCGTGACAAGTATTGAGGGAGGCGCATTTAGGGATTGCAGCAGCCTGGAGGATATCGAAATTCCGCAAAATATCAAAGACATTGACGGTTCCGCATTTGAGGGAACCTTATGGCTGGAGAACAAACGGAAGCAAAACCCTCTGGTTGTTGTGAACGAAGTTCTGCTTGATGGGAAATCATGTACAGGCAGCGTGACAATTCCGGAGGGTGTTGCGATTGCAGAAAGTGCGTTTTCGGGCTGTGCCGCCCTGTTAGAGGTAACGATTCCCGGGAACATAAAAAGTATCGGTAATTCTGCGTTTAGCGGTTGCAGCAGCCTGACGAAGGTGAACATTCAAAATGGCGTGGCTTTAATCGGAGAAAGGGTATTTGCCAGCAGCGGCATAGAGAGCATAAGCATTCCGGGAAACGTAAGGGAAATAGGCGCTTCAGCATTTAGTGACTGCCGAAGCTTAACAAATGCCGGCATTGCCGATGGTGTGGAGGTTATCGGAGCGTATGCATTTATGGAGTGTGCATTAAAGAGTGTGACAATTCCAGCCAGTGTAAAAGATATCGGAAGTATGGCAATAGGGTATGAAGTGAACAATATGGGAATGTATAGTCCCATTGCAGGTTTTGTGATTTGTGGAATGAGCGGCACGGCAGCCGAGAAATATGCCGGGGACAATGGCTTTACGTTTAAATCTCTTGGCGCCCTGTCTGATATTTCCCGGGCAGACGTGACTTTGGGCAACAGCAGCTTTATTTATGACGGAAAAGCCAAAAAGCCCTCTGTGACCGTGAAATTAAATGGAAAAACCCTGGCTGCCAATACAGATTATACCGTATCCTACAGCAATAATATTAAGCCGGGGACAGCAAAGGTAACAGTTACAGGCAGGGGGAAATATACCGGAACTATCGTGAAGACATTTACCATAAAAGACAAACAGGGGATTACCTGCAAAAAGAAAGCTTACAACGTTGTCTATGGGGCAAAGCCCTTTAAAATTAACGCGGCTTCTGCAAATAAACTGACGTATGCCAGTTCGGATAAGAAAGTAGCAGTGGTGGGTAAGAGCACCGGAAAAGTAACCGTAAAAGGGTGCGGATTAACAACCATTACAGTTAGGGCAGGAAAAGAATCCGTGAAGGTATCTGTAACAGTCAGCCCCAAACGGCAGACGGTGACGTCAGCAAAGGCGCCTAAGGGCGGCAGGAAACTGACCGTGAAGTGGAAAAAGGATAAGAAGGCAACCGGTTATCAGGTGCAGGTGAGCACGGATAAGAAGTTTAAAAAGATTGCCCAAAAACAGAAAGTAACGAAAAACACCAAGGATAGCTGCACATTTACAAAGTTAAAAGCCGGGAAAAAATATTATGTCAGGGTTTGCAGTTATAAGAAATCCGGGAAAAAGCTGATTTCCGGTGCGTGGAGCAAGACGAAGACGGTTACGGTAAAGAAATGAGATATTCATTGGGGCTGTAAAAACTCCTGGAGAAAAGTAAATACTCATTAGCGAAAAATGCAAATAAACTTGACAAAACCGCGCTGTGTGATAGAATTTTAACAGCATGGCTTAGTGTATATTTATGAGCTTTTGAAAAATAAAGACCAGGAGGATAAAACATGGCAGCACCATATAACCACAGAGCATTGGAAGAAAAATGGCAGAAGATTTGGGATGAGGAGAAGGCATTTGCCGCTACAAACGATTATTCCAAACCCAAATAT
>CATLBW010000112.1 GCA_949879775.1 uncultured Lachnospiraceae bacterium | reverse complement strand
GGGTAAATTTGGTAAAACACACTTTCGTAAGCCCACATAATGATAAAATTCCTTTCTATAAATGTAAGTAGATTTCTGAATGGACACAGCAACCGGGATTGTCTGTGGCGGTGGGGGATTTATTCCCGCAAACAATGGGCCAAGCAGCCGCGCTAAACGCCCTGTGGGTATGCGCGGATATTTGGCTTTTGTAAAAATATAACGAAATCATTCAGATACTAATATTATAATTGTAAATAAAGGTTTAGGCAATGACAAAAAGAGAGAAAAGTAAAAAAGCGCGGCTGCGACAGCGATAAGATGGAAATTTATTTAAGGGCATTGAAATATTATTGACACCAAAATATAGAAGAATGTATAATAATATCCGAAAACGCCTAAGCATTCCATAGGGAAAGCCCGGCGGTTATCGCAGCCGTCAGAGGGATGGGGAAAAGGAGTTAAGTATGAAAAAGAAACAGGGCAAGGACAGGAAGGATAGTGGGATTCCCCTATTTGTTTCCATTGTAATTGTTTTTTGCATATTGGGAGTGGTTGTATTTTCCCTGGCAGGGAAAATCACCAAGGATATGTCAGCCTCTGCAATCCAGAATCTTAGTGAGAGCCTCGACCTTATCAAATGCACCATTGAGGCAATCCTTAAAAATGAAGCAGATTTTCAGAAACTGATAGCGCAGAGGGTTGCAGCGGCAGAGGACCCCGAGGAATATATCTGTGTGTATGACCGCAATGAGATTATGGTAAAGCTGTCCCTGATACGTAAGGGAGAGACGGAAGGGATCTCAAATGATGGGTCAAAGTTTACAGAGGAAGGGTTGGATTTTTCTGCGGGAGGATCTGTTGAGGGGCTGCCGATTTCCCAATCTTACCTGAATTATATGGGGGCCTGGGCGTACACTATGAAATGCCCGGTCGTGAAGGACGGTAAGGAGACGGGAACGCTTTACATCGAGTATGTCTACGATTCGCTTGACCAATCTTTGCCAGACGGGTTTTATGATAAAAAGGCAATGCTCTATATCATGGACGCTAAAAGTGAGCGGCTTGTGTTAAAGCCTAAGGGAATGGGGGAACGCAGCGCAGGGCATCTGAACCTAAAGGATTTCTACCACGCCAATGACATCAATGAGCTGATACTGAGGGAGAAGGTTGAAGATTGTGTGGAGAGCGGCAAAAATATTTTATTCTACCATAACATACGCGGCAAGGAAGCCTTGAATTATATGTGGGCGGTCAATGGGGGGACGATTTATTTGATTGGTTATGTCCCGATTGAGGCAATCCAGCAGGAGAGCCTTGCTGTTAACCATAATATTTTTATTGTTGTGGCAGTGACATTAATTGCTTTTTTACTATGCTGCCTGCTCTACTATTTTAGCCAGCACAAGCAGGACAGAATCCGCAGGGAGCGGGAGGAGGAGAGGGAGCAGCACAACAAGCAGCTTGCGGAGGCTTTGCAGGCGGCTCAGATTGCCAGCAATTCCAAGACAATGTTCCTCTCCAATATGTCGCATGATATCCGTACGCCGATGAACGCCGTGCTTGGATTTACCGCACTGCTTAATATGGAGGCGGAAAATCCTCTAAAGGTCCGTGAATACACCAGGAAAATTATGGCGTCCGGACAGCATCTTTTAAGCTTAATCAATGACGTTTTGGATGTATCTAAGATTGAAAGTGGCAAGGTTGTGCTCAATATCGACAATTTTACTTTGAATGACCTGGTGTCTTCCGTGGATGCGATTATCCGTCCCATGGCCGATGGCAGGAAGCAGGCATTCCATGTGGAAGTGACAGGCATTGAGCATGAGTATCTGTTGGGAGACGAGACGCGGATTAATCAAATTTTGATTAATCTTCTCTCGAACGCAGTCAAATATACCCAGGAAGGGGGCGATATCTGGTTCCGCATCATTGGGCAGAAGCAGCGTTCCAGCCAGTACCAGCATGTACGCATTGAAGTGGAGGACGATGGGTACGGCATGACCCCGGAGTATCTGGAAACGATATTTGACGCATTTACCAGAGCGGAAAACAGCACCACTAATAAGGTACAAGGCACGGGGCTTGGCATGGCGATAACTAAGAATATCGTAGAGCTGATGGGCGGGACGATAGACGTGTCCAGCGAGGTGGGCAAAGGAAGCCTTTTTACGGTTGAATTGGAGCTGCGCATACCGGAGGAGCAGGTTGATAAGCAGTTTTGGCAGGAAAGCGGCATCCGGCATATTCTTGCTGTGGGCAGTGAACGGGAAAGCTGTGAAAATATACAGACACTCCTGAAGGATATGGAGGTTTCGGTTGATATAGCTTCCAGCCTGGAGGAAGCAGTAAGCATGATGGGTGAAAATGGCGGGGAAAGATACCAACTGTTGCTGCTGGACTGGGAGACAGCGCGTGCAGGCGTTACCGCAGCCGTCCGCAAAGTACGGGGGCCTATGGGAGGCATAGTCCCTATCCTCTTTTTGGCGCCTTATGATGCAGAGGGGACACAGGAAGTTTCTGAGGAAGAATGTGCAGGGGTCCTTAACAAACCATTTTTTGTGTCTGCGTTAAAAGAAAAAATTATGGAAATGCAGGGAAATGAGACGGAAGAAACTATGCCGGAAGCTACGGGGGACTGCAGCCTGGCAGGCCTGAATTTCCTCGCGGCGGAGGATAATGAGATTAACGCGGAAATCCTCACAGAAATTTTGGGGATGGAGGGGGCAGCCTGCGAAGTTGCAGAAAATGGCAAACTTGCCGTTGAGCGTTTTGAGAATGCGGCGGAAAATGAATTTGACGCAATCTTAATGGATGTGCAGATGCCAGTGATGAACGGTTATGAGGCAACAAGGGCAATCCGCGCCATGGAGCGCAGCGACGCAGCGAACATCCCGATCATTGCCATGACGGCAAACGCTTTTGCAGAGGATGAGAGGGACGCTTTAGAGGCGGGCATGGATGTGCACATGGCAAAGCCGATTGATGTAACCTTGTTAAAAAAGATTATCAATAAATATGTTCAAAGAAAGGAATAAATTATGGTTAAAAACACAATCATGCGAGTTACCATCCTCTGCCTGGCAGGGCTGGCGGCATTGTCTCTGAGTGGGTGCGGCCTGGGGGGCGAAAAAGACGACGTCGTGATATCGGAGGAAGAGGACGAGAGGGTGGTCAATTTGTTCAGCCCTATGGAGAAAACAGATCCTCACGCTGAGAATGTCGCCAGAAGCGCATTTGATAAAACGATAGTTATGGCGGAAGAAAAGCTGGGGATTAAGGTGGCTTACAGGACATATACCGCGGAGGACTACCAGGATAAGACGTATGATGATGTGTCGCTTGACCGGGTGCGCAATAACATGGATGATTTGTATTTGTTAAACCCAGATATTGTAAAGACGCTTGGCGAGGAAGGGAAGCTTTTGGATTTATCGGGCCTTAGCTGCGCGAAAAACCTGCGGGAGGTGGTAAAGACCGCCAATACCATAGATGGGAAGCTGGTGGCAATACCGCAGGAGGTAGTGGCGTACGGGCTGTTTATCAATAAAGATATGTTTGACGAGCATAACCTTGAGCTGCCGGAAACGCCGGAGGATTTTTTGGAGTGCTGCCGGGTGTTTAAGGAAAATGGGATAGAGACGCCGGTAGGCGCAAACCGTTGGTGGCTGGAGACGTTTGTCTTTGCCCAGGGCTTTGCAGATATGTATAATGGCGATGACACGGAAGCGGAGATTGCTAAACTCAACAGCGGCGAGAGCAAGTACAGCGATTACATGCGCCCCGGCTTTGAGTTCCTAAAGGAATTGATTGATAAAGGGTATATTGACGCCAAGAAAGCTTATGTCAGCGAGGCGATTGACGGGGAAGGCCCTGATTTCCTGGCTGGGAAGACGCCGATTGTCATGGCATATTGGGGGGCGGCGAATACAGAGACTGCTTATGGGAAACCGGATTTCAATATGCAGGTTATTGGATTCCCCAGCAGCCGGGGGCAGATGCCGGTGGTGCCCATCACGGGGTACGGCGTAGGCGTTGACGCCGAGCATTTAGAAGATACGAAAGATATGCTGGAAGTGATTCTTTCGGACGAGGCCTTAAAGGTTTATGCACAGACAAACAAAGTAATCTCACCTTCCAAAAATGTGAAAGTGGACTGCATTCCCGCATTGAAGCCCTTGAGCGACCGCTTAGATGAAAATGTTTATGTCCTTGCTTCTAATGCCGGGCTGAAGGTAGAGCAGTGGGGAAATACCTGCCTGATTGTGCGTGAACTGCTCAACGGTTCCACGGTAGACGAATGTATGGAGATGTTTGATGAATTGCAGGAAGAGTCATTAGAAAAATAGACTGGGTTATGGAAGGCACAGCAAGGTTGCGCTGTGCCTTAGTTATCCTGTTGAGGAAGGGTTTGCCACGCGAAAGCATCTTTCCTGTAAAAATAAATAATATGCTTATGTTAAGCCATATCTTTTGATTTCTGCACACATGCGCGCTGGGCGGTGATGACGGCGCTGCGCAGCCCCAGTTGTTCTAACATTGCCACAGCCTCTATGGTGGTGCCGCCAGGAGAACAGACCGCGTCCTTTAAGGCGCCGGGGTGATCTCCCGTTTCCAGGACCATTTTTGCCGCGCCCAGCACTGCCTGGGCTGCAAATTTGTATGCTTGCGCCCGCGGCATCCCATCAGCCACTGCAGCGTCAGCCATAGCTTCAATAAACATATAGGCATAAGCCGGGGAGGAGCCGGAGACGCCGATAACTGTGTCCATCATGGATTCTGGTACAACCTCGCATTTGCCAAAGCTGTTAAATATTGCCATAGCCTCTGTGAGGTCGTTTTCCGTGGCATTTTGGTTCGCGCAAAGCGCGCTCATCGCTTCGCCTACCAAAGCCGGAGTGTTGGGCATGGCGCGTATGAGTCTAACCTCCCTTTCAAATAAATGCTCAATATTGTCGATGGACTGTCCGGCGGCGATGGATATAACCAGTGTTTCCGGGCGTACATAGTCTTTGGTTTGGGCAATGATTTCTGCAAATAAGTAAGGTTTTACAGCAAGAAAGAGGATGTCCGACTGTTTGGCGGCAGCGATGTTGTCTGTGCCGGCAAGGATGCCGAACCGTTTGCTCAGGGAAGCGGCGGTTTTCTCAGTCTTTGCCGTGGCGATGATCTGTTCTTTTGCGGTAAGGCCGGAATTTAAGATACCTCCAATAATGGCCCCTGCCATATTCCCACCGCCGATAAATCCGATTGTTTTATTCATTTCATAGCCTCCATTTCTTTTTTCAGCTTTCTTGGGTATCGAGTTTAGTTTGTGTCCCATACTGGTTCCATATTTCCCCAAGGGCCGTTTCCACAACTATCATAACAGCAGCCAGGAAAATGTGCAAGGTGTACGCTTTTTTTGTAAAATGTTTGCCCACAAAGTAGCCTTATGGTAAAATAGAAGGTAGTGAAAGACCCTGCGGCTGCTTTTGGCTAAGCGCCCTGTGGATTGCTTGCGGGAATAAACAACGAAAGAAAGTGATACTTTGGATAAACGTGTTACGAAGATTTATTTTACGGTATTGATTATTGGGATATTGTATTCATTTTTTGCTTCAGTTTCATACCAAAGCAATATCTATACCTGGGAGGAAAAGACCGGGGTTGCCACCTGGGATGATGAGATGGAGATGGCAAGGGAAGGGGACGCGTATTGTTACCGCACCACATTGCCGCAGAAAAATACGGATGATAAGGTTATTGTATACAATACGGTGCATATGTATTTGCAGGTGCAGATTGGCGAGAGGACCGTGTATGAATTGAGGCCGAGCGAGGACAGCCCGGTGAAGACCACAGGTTTCTGCTGGAATGTTATTTCGCTTACAAGCGAAGATGCCGGCAAGGAGATTGAATTTCGGGTGACCCCAGCTTACAGTGACAGCAAGCCGAGGGGGAATTTCCTTTATGGCTCTTACCAGGATGTGGAGCATAAGATTTTAAAAGACAGGATTTTCCGCCTTATTCTGGCTGGGATGATTACGATAGTAGGCATTGTGATGCTGTTTTATGGCTCGTTCATAGTAAGGCACGGGAATGTTGCCGAGACGATTTTGCAGTTTGCCATATTTGCTACGATGCTGGGGGTCTGGTCGATTTGTGAGACGCAGATTTTGGACTTATTTTTCCCATGCAATATGGTGGTTGTGTTTGTGTCGCATCTGATGTTGATGATCATGCCGATTCCGTTTGTGATGTTTTTGCGCTATATGTATCGCAACGGGGACAACAAGTTGTGGGATATATGCTGTTACCTCAATTGTGCAGTAATCATTGTGCGGGTGTCCCTGCAGGTGACAGGGCTGTTTGACCTGCGAGAGACGTTGTTCCTGACGCATATCTGCCTTCTGGTGTTTGTGGTAAGCATTGTGGCAATGAGCATCCATGAAGTCGCAGTGAATAGGTTTACCAAGCAGATTAAAATTAACACGGTCTGCGTCATGGTAATCCTGGCCAGCACGCTGTTGGAGATGGCAATTTACCGATTGGGCAATAAGAGCATGCCTTTGGGCAGCGCAGGTTTTTTGTTTTATATCTTGGTGATGGGCTTGGAAAATTTAAGGAAATCCCGCAAATTGATGGAGCAGGCAAGGGAGAGCGAGATTTACCGCAAGCTTGCCTTTACGGACGAGCTGACAGGGCTTCTTAACCGCACTGCGTTTACGGAGGATTTGGAGGGGCGTATTGTTGTCGACGAGGTAACCCAGAATGAAATCATACAGCCGACGGTGATTTTCATGTGCGATTTAAACGACCTTAAAAAATGCAATGATACATATGGGCATGATTACGGGGATCAGTATATTAAGATGGCTGCGGAAGCCTTAAAGAAGGTATTTGTCGACGAGGACAGGTGTTACCGCATTGGCGGTGATGAATTCTGTGCATGGTCTCCCGAAGCCTCACCAGATAAAATTAATGCCAAGCTGCGTTTTTTGGAAAAGCAGATCAATGAAATGAGCCATAGGGAATTTGTTGTAAAGTTCAGTATGGCGGTAGGGTATGCTGTCTATAAGGAAAAGGAGGATTCCAATCTTTACAGTACGCTTAAGCGGGCGGACGCCATGATGTATGAGAAGAAACAGGCGTATAAGAAGTCGATTGCAGATAAGGAAACATAAGAGGGAAAATTCAAAACTTAGGATGGGTTTGAGGCGTATCATTGCTGAAAAGAGAGGGTAGGGACATGGAACAGTTAAGCTTGTTTGACAACCGCCAGAGCACAGCGCCTTTGGCAAGCCGTTTGCGGCCGGATAACCTGGACGATTATGTAGGGCAGAAGCACTTAGTTGGGAAAGGCAAAATTCTGCGGAGGCTGATTGAGGAAGACCAGATTTCTTCGATGATATTCTGGGGGCCTCCGGGAGTCGGAAAGACGACTTTGGCAAGGATTATCGCTGAAAAAACAAAAGCGGGATTTGTGGAATACAGTGCGGTCAACAGTACGATCAAAGAGATTAAGGAAGTTATGGCAAGGGCGGAAGAGAACCGCAGGATGGGTGTCCGGACCTTATTGTTTGCTGATGAGATACATCGTTTCAATAAGGCGCAGCAGGACGCCTTTTTGCCGTTTGTGGAAAAGGGCAGCATTGTCCTGGTGGGGGCAACCACAGAGAACCCTTCTTTTGAAATCAATTCTGCTCTATTGTCCCGCTGTAAAGTGTTTATTTTAAAGGCTTTGGAGGAAGCCGATTTAAAGGAACTTTTGCTCCATGCGCTAAAGAGCCCTAAAGGGCTGGGGAATATGAGGATTTCCATAGAGGACGCCCATTTGTCAGCGATTGCCCGCTTTGCAAATGGGGATGCGAGGACGGCGTTGAATACGCTGGAGATGGCAGTGTTCAATGGCAGGATGGATGCTCAGGCGGTCCTTTGCGTGGATGAGGAAGTATTGGCGCAATGCATGAACCGAAGGTCGCTGTTGTATGATAAAAACGGCGAAGAGCATTATAACCTGATTTCTGCGCTGCATAAATCCATGCGCAACAGCGACCCGGACGCCGCGGTGTATTGGATGTGCCGGATGCTGGACGGCGGGGAGGACCCGCTCTACATAGCAAGGCGGCTGGTGCGTTTTGCCAGTGAGGATGTGGGGATGGCGGACCCTGGCGCGCTGCAGCTTGCAGTGTCCGTCTACCAGGCATGCCATTTTTTAGGGATGCCGGAATGCGACGTACATCTAACGCATGCAGCCGTCTATCTTTCCATGGCCCCGAAGTCTAACTCGCTCTATATGGCGTGCGAGGCCTGCAAAAAAGATATCAAGGAATCCCCGGCGGAGCCGGTGCCTTTGCAGATCTGCAATGCGCCGACCAATTTGATGAAAGAGCTGGATTACGGGAAAGGGTATATTTATGCCCATGATACAGAAGAGAAATTGTCAAGGATGCAGTGCCTGCCGGACGCGCTGGCGGGCAGGCGTTACTACTGGCCTACAGGGCAGGGGCAGGAACAAAAGGCCAAGGAGCGGCTAGAGGAGATTTTGGCGTGGAAATATGGACGTTAAGGGCTGAGATGAAAAAGGCTGCTGCAAAGCCAGAAACGGCTATGCAGCAGCTTTACATCCGTTGGATAAAAAACGAACCTCCCAGCCCCTAAATGTGCCTTTTTAGAAATCGGTTAAATCAGCGGCGCGCCTCTCTAAGAAAGCCGTCATGCCTTCTGTCTTGTCATGGGTGGAGCAGGTGATGCCGAACAGGTTTGCTTCCATCTCTACGGCGTTCTTGATGTCCATGTCGTAGCCATTGTTGATAGCTGCCTTAGCGATAGAAACAGCGTAGCTTCCTTTGGAGATAATCTTCTCAGCCATCTTCTTAGCGGTGTCCATCAGCTCTTCTTTGGCAACAACCTTGTTCACCAGGCCGATGCGGTATGCTTCTGCGGCGTCAATGTTGTCGCAGGTGAAGATAAGCTCTTTGGCACGTCCCATGCCTACCAGGCGCGCAAGCCTCTGGGTCCCGCCAAATCCGGGGATGATGCCAAGGCCTGTCTCAGGCTGTGCAAAGGTAGCGTTGTCGGAAGCGATGCGGATATCGCATGCCATAGCGATCTCACACCCGCCGCCCAATGCGAACCCATTGACAGCAGCGATGGTAACCTGGCGCATATTCATCAGCTTGAAGAATGGCTCAGCAGCCCTCATGCCGAACGCGCGTGCCTCAGCAGCGGAGAAATTCACCATCTCAGCGATATCAGCGCCGGCTACGAAGGACTTAAATGCATTGTCCTTTTTGTCAGGGCCGCCGGTGAGGATGACAACCTTCACGTCGTCCCTTGCCTCGATTTCACTGAGGACAGTGTTCAGCTCGTCCAATGTCTCGCTGTTAAGTGCGTTCAATGCCCCAGGCCTGCTGATCGTAAGGACAGCGATCTGGTCAGCTACGTCTAATTTTAAGTTATTCATGTGTAGAACCCTCCTAAAGTTATATGTATTTGTAACTGATTTAAATATATAACTCTGATAAAATTTTGTCAAGGATAAAGAGCGTTTTATAGGTGGCGGCGTGTCCGGCAGCTCAACGGTTCTATTTCGCTGCCTATAGCCAACGACAAAAAAATTGTCTTTGGCTATAAATATAAAAAACAGTCTTGTAAAAACCCCCCGTCTGGTGTTATACTATGCGTCAGGTAAATCTGGACACAGGAAGCGTTGGATATGCAGATTAAGAAAAAGACAATAGGGACGGGCCGGCCTTTGGTCTGCGTCCCGGTAGTGGAAATAGAAGAAGATGGAATTTACAAAGCCGCGCAACTGGCAGTCGGGCAGGGAGCGGAAGTGCTGGAATGGCGCGTGGACTGGTTTGCGCAGGCTGCCAGCCATAAGCGGGTAGAAGAGGCGCTGCGCAGGTTACCGGGAATTTGCGGGGATGCCATTTTATTATGTACGTTCCGCAGCAGGCCCCAGGGAGGGGAAAAGGAGATTTCCAAGGAAATGTACCTTGACATGCTTGCAGCAGTCGCAAAGAGCGGCAAGGCGGA
>CATLBW010000111.1 GCA_949879775.1 uncultured Lachnospiraceae bacterium | reverse complement strand
TGATGCAGGTTTTTCAGTATCAAATTAGCTGTTGGATGCCCTCTGCGGATAATATGCACTTCAATCCGCCTGTTGTTAATGACTGGATTCAGATATTTTGTTTCAAAACGGCTCTTAAAATGCCCGCCTAAAAAAACCGGATGAAAAATATGGTTTATTTCTATTGTCCTTACGCCCGAAGAAGCATTTTGTTTCATGCACATTACATTGCTGTTGGCAAAGAACCCGTCGCCTTGGCGGACGGTGTATTCGGCTCCGATGGTAACTATTTTGCTGGTGCCCTCCTGTATATATCCAAGCTCCAATTCTTCGTGCCAATGCCACGGAATCACAAAATTAGTCAAGTCACGCTTATGGAGGCAATAAGGATACTCTATTGTCATGCCCTTAATGATTTCAACTTGATTCCTGTCTGTTTCAAAAGATTGCATACGTTCACCTGCTTTGTCTTTATTGTTAGTATAATTATAACATATATGTCCACATCGTTCTATATTAAGGCTCAATAATTATATTTTTACGGACACATTATCTGTATAATATAGTTACTATAGCACGTCGGCTGCGGAAATGACGGAGGGGATTTCATGACCCACAAACTGGAACACGAACTGGGCGGTATGTTTGACGTGACCCATGGCGCGGGGCTTGCGGCTCTATGGCCGAGTTGGGCAAGGTACGTTTGCGGGGAATGCCTGCACCGCTTTGTCCGTTATGCGAGGAATGTCATGGGTGTTGCTTTGGATGGCTCAGACGAAGAAATTGCCGAGGCTGGGATTTGTGCAATGGAGGATTTTTACCGCAGTATCGGGATGCCTACGAACCTGGATGAGCTTGGGATACACCCGACGGATGCCCAGATAGAGGATATGGCAAAACGGTGTATGATTGCGGCCGGGACGGGAACAGGCTCTGCGAAAAAACTGAATCGGGAGGATGCAATCCGTATTTACCAAAATGCCCGTGGCTAAAGAGGGTATGTGCCGGGTCCTGGGAATGGGGCTTGGCAGCAAATAAGAAAAGGCAAAAAGTTCATTTGCATTTTCTGTGCAGCCTTGGTATAATACCCTCAATTGGAATGGAAAGGAATGGTAGGAATTATGAAGGTATTGATGATTAATGGAAGCCCTCATGCCCAGGGTAATACATTTACGGCGTTGCAGGAGATGGAAAAGGTTTTTGCCAAAGAGGGAATTGAGACAGAGGTAGTCCAGGTGGGGAATAAGGATATCCGGGGCTGCATTGCCTGTTATTCCTGTTACGAGAAGGGGAAATGCGTGTTTGACGATATGGTAAATGAGATTGCCCCTAAATTTGAATCATGTGACGGACTTGTTGTTGGAAGCCCGGTCTATTACGCTTCAGCAAATGCCACGCTGATTGCATTTCTTGACAGGCTGTTTTACAGTACGCATTTTGACAAGCGGATGAAGGTGGGCGCCAGTGTTGTCGCTGGAAGAAGAGGCGGTATGTCTGCAACCTTTGACGAGCTGAACAAGTACTTTACGGTCTGCGGCATGCCGGTGGCGTCCAGCCAGTATTGGAACAGCATTCACGGCAAGACGCCCGGGGAGGCGCTGCAGGATGCGGAAGGGTTACAGACAATGCGGACTTTGGCAGGGAACATGGTGTTTCTGATGAAGAGCATTGCGCTGGGGAAGGATGCGTATGGCCTGCCGGAGCAGGAAACAAAGACGCCAACCAATTTTATTCGTTAAAATGGTTACCATTTCCAGGAATTATCCGATATAAGAATTAGAAGGTACATAATTTTTAGGATGGTTTTATTTCAAGGAGGAAATGAAGATGAACACTAACGGAATAGCAGATGCATATGCATCACAGATAGCAGCGGCTGACAAGACGAACCCGGCTGCGAAGACGAATAAGGCGAATAGGGCGTACGGCAAGCAGATTGGCAATCCGCAGTTAAGCGAAAAAGCGCAGAAATATTATGAGAAACTTAAGAAAAAGTATAAGAACATGGATTTCATCCTTGTAAGCGCGGACCAGAAGGAGCAGGCGGAGGCGAACGTCGGCAAATATGGCAGCAACAAGAGCCTGATTGTCCTCATTGACGATGAGAAGATAGAGAAGATGGCGGAGGATGAATCTTACCGCAAGAAATATGAAGGCATCCTCGACAAAGCAACCGGGCAGTTTGCGCAGATGAAGGAGAGCCTTGGCAGTAATGCGGACAGCGTGAAAGCATTCGGGATGAAGTTTGACGACTATGGGAATGCATCGTTCTTTGCCGTAGTTGACAAATCCCTGGCAGCGCAGAAGGACCGCATCCAGCAGAAGCATGACCAGAAGGTTGCAGACAAGAAAGCGGCCGAGAAGAAAGCGGAGCAGAAAGAGAAGCAGGATAAGATTTTAGAGAAGCATACACGCCCGGAAGATTTGGTGACGGTCGAAGCTTCTTCCTGGGATGATTTGTTACAGAAGATTAATGAGACTGTGGCGATGGGACGCAGCGATATGGTACAGTCGCAGGCTGAGGCTTATGTAGGCCAGCAGTTTGACTATACAATTTAATTCTGCAAAGTTACAGAGACGTTTCGCTGTGATAAGACGGTGGGATGTATACAAAAATTATGGGGTGCCGAAGGCTGCTGATGATAGATCCGGTCTTAGGCACCCCTAAAATTTTTAATGTTCCGTTACTTGCAGAGGGCTTTGTGGTTAGCCTCTGTATTTTTGGCTTGCTTTTTGGCCTTTAAGCATGTCAATTTCTACAGGGCTTGGGTTAGCGTAGGCGCACTGTGGCAGGAAATTGTATACGTCCAGATAGGAATCTAATTCCGCACTGTCCTGCGGGGGCCTGGGGACAACGCCGGTGCAGTCGGTAGCAGAGCTGGCTTTTAAATAATCGTAGCTGCTGCTCATATCAGGCACCGGATGGGTGTCTTTTTTTCTATTTTCTTCACTCATATGATACCTCTTTTCTGAAAATGATACATTTGCTGTGCAAAGCAGTGTTTCTGCCAAAGTTATAATAAACGACAATTATTTTTGTCGTTTACCATAGTATCTGTGTTTTTGCGCATCCTATGCATGAAAACAATAGTTTTTTACTTGTTATTCCTATGTTGTTATGATAAAATGGCGTAAAGAGTATCAGTAATGGCAAAATTCATTCATTATGGTATTCCGAGTGTGAAATCGGAGTTTATAAGCAGGCTGTGATTTTTTAGTCTGCTTCTTTCTTTGGTTTTTTGCAGATGGGATTTGTAAGTTTTGGTATGGTTGGCTTAGGGATTCTTAGAAGTTATTGTATTAGAAAAGGAGGAATTAATGAAATGAGAAATGGGAAGATTTGGAAACAAATGGCTGCATTAATGATAAGCGCAGCGCTGGCAGTTCCAGCGCCGACGGCATCCGCGGCGGATATGGAAGGTATCGCCTCTATGGAACAAGGGCAGGAAGAACAAGAGCTGTCCGCAGTGCAGGAGGCTCAGTCGGCAGATAACAACGGGTTTGAGATTAAAGATGGCGTGCTGGTAAAGTATACCGGGACCGCATCAAAGGTTGTGATACCTGCCGGAGTAAAGGAAATAGGAAATAGGGCATTTGCAGAATGCAGCAGTATGACAGACGTGACAATCCCCAATAGTGTGACGTATATCGGGCTTGGTGCATTTGCAGAATGCAGCAGCTTGACGAGCATAACAATCCCCAATGGTGTGACGAGTATCGAGTATAATACATTTGGGGGATGCAGCAGCCTGCAAAGCGTGGTTATCCCGGACAGCGTAACGATTATTAAACATTTGGCTTTTAATGGATGCAGCAGCTTGCAAAGCGTAACCATCCCGGCCAGTGTGGAAAGTATCTGGGAGTTTGCTTTTTCTGGTTGCAGCCAATTGACCGAAGTAAACATTCCCTCTGGTGTGACGAGCATAGGGAATGGCGCGTTTGCAAATTGCAGCAAGCTGGTAAAAGTAACCATCCCGAAAAGTGTGGAAATTATCGGTGCGTCTGCGTTCATGGAGACAAAATGGCTGGAAGATAAAAGGTCAGAAAATCCGCTGGTGGTTGTGAATCAGATATTGATTGACGGGTCGGGATGCAGCGGCAGCGTAGTCGTCCCGGATGGTGTGACATATATTGCGGGTTATGCATTCCATGGAAGTGGATTGACGAATATAAGCATCCCGGCCAGTGTGGCAGGTATTGGGCAGGATGCATTTTTTGAAACGGAATGGTTAGAGAATAAAAGAACGGAAAATCCATTAGTGATTGTGAACCATATCTTAGTTGATGGGACAAACTGTAGTGGTGCCGTAACGATCCCGGACGGTGTGTCAGTCATTGGGGGCGGCGCATTTAGCCAGTGCAGTAAATTGACGAGTATAAATATGCCGTCCGGGGTAACCAACATAGGGGAGAATGCATTTTCAGGCTGCAGCAGCCTGAAAGGCATAAATATCCCAGACAGCGTGTCAAGTATTGGACCGGAAGCATTTGGTAGCTGCAGCAGCCTTATAAGCATAAGCATCCCCCATGGGGTAACCAGTATTAGGAAGCAAGCGTTTAGTTATTGCAGCAAGCTGACGAATATAAGTATTCCAAACAGTGTGGCAAGTATCGATGAATATGCATTTTTGGGTTGTAGCAGCCTGGCTAGTATAAATATTCCAGACAGCGTATCGAGCATCGGAAGTTTTGTGTTTTTTGATTGCAGCAATCTGAAAAGCGTGGGCATTCCCGGCAGCGTGAAGTACATTGGACAGGAAGCATTTGGCTATTATGCGGGAAATGGGCAGGACGCCAAAATTCCCGGTTTCAAAATCCGTGGTAACAGTGGTTCAGCAGCGGAAACGTATGCGAAGGAAAATGGGTTTGCCTTTGAATCGCTCAGCAGCACAGGGGTTAATGTCACGATCACATGTAGAAAGAAAACTTATAGCGTTGCATATGGCGTGAAGCCATTTAAAATCAGCGCATCATCCAAGAGCAAGCTGACATTTACAAGTTCTGCCTCAAAGATTGCCGCTGTAGATAAGAATACCGGGAAGGTAACCGTTAAGGGAACCGGAGTGGCAGTCATAACCGTTAAGGCGGGGAACAAATCTGTGAAAGTGACAGTTAAAGTCAGCCCCAAGAAGGCGTCCGTGAAGTCGGCGTCGGCAAAGAAGGGGAAGAAACTGGCAGTGAGCTGGGCTAAGGATAAGAGGGCTTCCGGATACCAGGTACAGGTCAGCACGGACAAGAAGTTCAAAAAGGGCGTGAAATCAAAGAATGTTTCAAAGGCTGCGTACACGTTCACAAAGCTGAAGGCAGGCAAGAAATATTATGTAAGGATTCGCAGCTATAAGAATGTTGGTAAGGAAAAACTGTACGGTGCTTGGAGCAAGGCAAAATTAAGCGGCAAGATAAAAAAGTAAGGCACGATGGGAGAGATAGACATTCTGCGAACGGAGGAAAAAATGAAAATATCAGAATTACTGAAACAAAAAGAAGTAACCATAAGCTGTGAGCTGTTCCCGCCGAAGAAAGGTTCCGGGCTGGCGAAAGCACATGAGGTAGTAAGGGAGATGGCGAAATTAAAGCCGGCTTACATGAGCGTGACTTACGGAGCCAGCGGCGGTATCAGCGAACATACGGTAGATATTGCCAATGAAGTGCAGAATGTCAATGGTGTAACCGCACTGGCACATTTGACTTGCGCGTCTTCCGGGCGGGATAAGATTCAGGAAGTATTGGCACAGCTACAGGAAAAGAAGATTGAAAATATACTGGCGCTGCGCGGGGATATTCCAGCTAATCTTGACTTTCCGCTTCCAAACCAGTATCATCATGCCAGTGAGTTGATTGAGGAAATTAAGGCGTTTGGAGATTTCTGTATCGGCGGCGCCTGTTATCCAGAAGGGCATCCGGAAGCGGAATCCATAGAGAAGGATATTGACAACCTCAAACGAAAGGTAGAGGCAGGATGTGAATTTTTGACGACGCAGATGTTTTTTGACAATGACATCCTCTATAATTTTCTCTATCGCGCATTGAAAAAGAATATTGAAGTCCCGGTTATCGCAGGAATTATGCCAATCACCAACGCAAGCCAGATGACGCAGATTGCCTCTCTCTCAGGCGGGAGCATTCTGCCGCGGCGTTTCCGCGCGATGGTAGAGCGGTTTGCAGATAATCCGGCAGCGTTAAAGCAGGCGGGCATCGCCTATGCGACAGACCAGATTATTGATTTGATTGCCAATGGCGTGACACATGTGCATATTTATGCAATGAATAAGCCGGATGTGGCGGGAGCCATTTTTGACAACCTTTCAGAAATATATCATGCGGAATAACATATAAAAATGCTGACAATGAATACAGCGGTATTTATTCCCGCGAGCAATGAGCCAAGCAGCCGCGCTTGCGCGGATATTTGGCGAATGCCGCGAGGGTCAAATACCCCGCCCCTTGGGGCGTAAAGAACAAGCTAGGTCATGCCCCGTAGCTTGCTGCGGGGTATTTGACTGTACCGGGAACAGGAAGGATTATGAGAGCGGATAGAAAAGAAACTCTGCGGTATTTAGGTTACCAAGGACAGGAAATAGAAGAAAAGACTGCGCAAATGATAGAAGAGGTGCAGACGGAATTGGAAAGGGCCAGCACGCCCAAAAGTATTTACCGGGAGTACGCATGTGAAGTGACAAAAGACAAGGTGAAACTGGGAGAGCTGACGTTTGAGAGTAAGAACCTTGCCGTGAACCTGAAAGGCTGTGAGCGGGCGGTGCTTTTGGCGGCGACAATTGGACGGGCGGCGGATTTTATGATAAAAAAATATTCCATCTCCAATATGGCGAAAGCTGTAATTGTGCAGGCGGCGGGAGCATCCTGCATTGAGAGTTATGTGGATGAAGTGGAGCGGTCCATTCGTGAGGACGCCAATCAGCGGGGGCTGTACTTGCGCCCGCGGTTTAGCCCAGGTTATGGAGATTTTGCCCTGGAATACCAGAGAGATATTTTTCAAATACTTGAGTGCCACAAACGGATTGGCGTTATGCTGACGTCAGGAAATTTGATGATGCCCTCCAAGTCGGTGACAGCAATTATCGGCCTTACTACGAAAGAGCGGGAATCATGCCAGATGGTAAAATGCAGCCTTTGTGCCAAGGATGACTGTGAATTTCGCATCCATAGCTCAGAAGCGGAAGGAGAATAAGATGAGTTTCAGAGACGATTTGGGTAAGAAGATACTGTTTTTTGACGGGGCCATGGGCACCATGCTCCAGGAGAGAGGGTTACAGTCGGGGGAACTGCCGGAGATTTGGAATGTGACGAAGGAAGAAATTATCTGTGACATCCACAGGCAATATTTGGAGGCGGGCTGTGATATCGTAAAGGCAAATACCTTTGGCGTAAATCCTTTTAAAATGCAAGGTACAGGTTATACTTGTGAGGAATTGACCGAGAAGGGCATTGCGCTGGCAAAGCGCGCGATAGCAAAGGCGGGGCGCAAGGCGTATGTTGCGCTCGATATCGGCTCGCTGGGGAAATTGCTGGAACCTTTGGGAGATTTGCCTTTTGAGGAGGCATATGAGGCGTTTAAGCCTATGTGTATCGCCGGTGAACAGGCAGGCGCAGATTTCTGCTTAATTGAGACTATGAATGATACGTATGAAATCAAGGCGGCGGTTTTGGCAGCTAAAGAAAATACCAGTTTGCCGATTGTGGTGACGATGGTGTTTGATGAGGACGGCAAACTTTTGACTGGGGCGGATATGGAAGCGGCGGTCGCTATGCTCGAAGGGCTGAGAGTGGATGCATTAGGCTTTAACTGTGGTTTTGGCCCGGATGTGATGCAGGGGTTCCTGCCGCGCCTGCGGGAAGTAACCTCGCTGCCCATTGTGCTCAACCCTAATGCAGGGCTTCCGGTAGTGGTAGATGGTAAGGCCTCGTTCCATGTGGGGCCGGAGGAATTTTCAGGTATTATGAAAGAGATTGCCTTAGAGGGCGTCTCTGTGATGGGCGGCTGCTGCGGCACCACACCGGCGCATATCCGGGCGTTGGTGGAAGCGTGCAGGGATATTCCGGCGATGGAGCTTACGGATAAGCAGCGTTCCGTAGTCTCCTCCTATACGCATGCCGTGGTCTTTGACGAACGCCCGAAAATCATTGGAGAGCGCATTAATCCGACCGGAAAATCACGTTTTAAGCAGGCGCTTAGGGAAAATGATTTGGAGTATATCTATAAAGAAGCGCTGGCGCAGCAGGATCGAGGCGCGCATATCCTGGATGTGAATGTGGGGCTTCCCGAGATTGATGAAGTTTGGATGATGCGCGCAGTTGTGTCCGGTCTGCAGGGGATTACGGATTTGCCTTTGCAGATTGACACCTCTAATGCGGCGGCGATGGAGACGGCGATGCGCCTTTATAATGGCAAGCCGCTGATAAACTCCGTCAACGGCAAGCAGGAATCTATGGACGCGGTATTCCCCCTGGTGGAAAAATACGGCGGCATGGTTGTCTGCCTGGCTTTGGATGAGGGAGGGATTCCCGGCACGGCAGCGGGAAGGATTGAGATTGCCAAGAAGATTATTGCAGAAGCGGCGAAATATGGCATTGCTAAAAAAGATTTGCTCATAGATACCTTGACGATGACAATCAGTACCGGGCAGGAAAATGCAGGGATTACGCTGGACGCATTGTATCATGTGCGTCATGTGTTGGGCGTGCACACAACTTTGGGCGTATCGAACATCTCTTTTGGCTTGCCGCAGCGGGAGCGTGTGAATACGGCGTTTTTCACGATTGCGCTCGCCAAAGGGCTAAGCGCCGGCATTATCAATCCAAACAGCGAGGCGATGATGGCGGCTTACCATTCCTATTGCGCCTTAAATGGCAGTGATAGCCAGTGCGCAGATTATATCGCGCAATATTCCAGCCAGGAGGGGCAGACGAAAGCCGCGGTTGGCAAATCAGGAGAAATCAGTCTTTTTGACGCGGTCGTGCGCGGGCTTTCCGAGAGCGCTTACCAGGCGGCAAAGCGGGAACTGGAAAGCAAAAAGCCTTTGGAAGTGATAGATGGCGCGTTGATACCGGCTTTGGACAAGGTGGGGCAGGGATTTGAGAAGAAGACGGTGTTCCTGCCGCAGCTTTTGATGAGTGCAGACGCTGCCAAAGCTGGGTTTGACGCGATCAAAGAACATCTTCAGGCTGAGGGTGGCGCTTCCGCTTCCAAGGGAACGGTTGTAATCGCCACAGTGAAAGGGGATATTCACGATATTGGTAAGAATATTGTTAAGGTTTTGCTGGAAAATTACGGATTTTCTGTGATTGATTTGGGCAAGGACGTGCCGCCGGAGTTAGTGGTAGAGACGGCGAAGGAGCATGATGTGAAGTTGGTGGGGCTTAGCGCATTGATGACGACTACCGTGGCAAACATGGAAATTACCATCAAAATGTTAAAGAAGGAGCTTCCAAGCTGCAAGGTGATGGTGGGAGGCGCAGTATTGACCCAGACATATGCGGATATGATTGGCGCAGACTTCTATTCCAAGGACGCTATGGGTTCCGTGCGTTATGCCAATGAGCTTTTCCGTTGATGCCAAGGAGGTTTGCGTGTTATAGGAAACGAACAAAACGTTTACGTTTTGATTCGTTTCCTGCGCCGGATGCACGCCGCAAGCGGCATATTTCCTATGTGCATCCGTGCGCACCCTCGCGGAGCGGTTATGGGGTTGTCGCACTAACATAAATTACAAGTTATGATTTGTTCAAAAGGTTTGCATTGCTTCGCAATGTAAACAACATGCACAAAAATTATCTTGGGAAGCTAGCTTCCCAGATTGATTTTTGTGCATTCTGTCTTTGCCGCATAAGCGGCAAGACCTTTTGAACGAGTAAATATATTAGTGCGACAGCCCCATAGACAACGGGCTTTTCGGCTGATACCGAACTCTCCAATTCTTTCTGAATATAATATATTGTAACTATAGCCTCGTTTTTTGGCGGGTGCATTGCTCGCGGGAATAAGGAAACGATGGTCAGATGTATTTTTTCATAGTTACTAAAATTTTCAGAAAGGGGTTGGAGAGTTTTGCATATTAATTGGATTATTTGCGGAGTAGTTGCAGCAGCGCTCCTGCTGCTTATTTTTATATGCTGCCTAAGGATA
>CATLBW010000110.1 GCA_949879775.1 uncultured Lachnospiraceae bacterium | reverse complement strand
GCGAGAGCGGCCGCACATTCCAGGGAATTTGTCAAGCCCCTTTTTTTAACATAAAAATGGTTAGACCTCATAAAAAGAATCTAACCATTTCAGGCAGTTCGTTACTAACTTAATGACATTGGTTCACACAGGACTTTGCATTTACTGCAAAGTCCGTAAGAAAATGATTCAGGTATGAGCAAATCCCATTCGCGAAGCGAATTTTACATGGATTTGCGAATGTTACTGTGAACGGAGTGAACAATAACACGAAGTGTGCAGCCACGCAGTGGCATTTTCCTCTTGTGCGAACGCGCGTAATTTTTTCTTATCAGCAAAAGGAAAAGCTGTACCCCGTCACAGAATACAGCTCATTCTTACATATCTTCCAATGTCTCTTTGAGTTTTCCCATAAAGCCTTTTTTCTTCTTTTCCGTGCCTGCTGCGCCGTCCTGTTTCCTCAGGGATTGCCCGCTGACCTCGTCAAACCTGCGCAGCGCCTCTTTTGCCTCTCCATTTAAGCTGGTAGGGACCTGCACAACCAGGGTAACATAATGGTCGCCGCGCACGGAAGAATTACGCAGGGAAGGGATTCCCTTGCCTTTGAGGCGAATCCTGGTGTCCGTCTGCGTGCCGGGTTTCACATCATATAAAATATCACCGTCAATGGTGCTGATGCGCACCTCGCCGCCCAAAGCCGCTTGTGCAAAGGAAATCGGCGCCGTCGAGTAGATATTCATGTCCTGGCGCTGGAAAATTGGATGCCTGCTGACATTTACCTCTACCAGCAAATCCCCTCTGGGACCGCCGTTTGTCCCCGGCTCTCCCTTTTCCCGGATGCGTACGCTCTGCCCGTTGTCGATCCCTGCCGGGATAGAGACCTTAATCTTTTTGCGCTTTGCAATATATCCTGTTCCGTTGCAGTCCGGGCACTTATCCTTTATCATCTTGCCAGTGCCCCGGCATTCAGGGCATGTCTGCACATTCTGCACCTTGCCGAAATAAGAGTTCTGCGTATAGACGACCTTCCCTTTGCCGCCGCATTTCGCACAAGTCTCCGGGCTGGTCCCCGGCTTGGCCCCTGTAGTGTGGCATGTCTGGCAATCGTCTTTGAGGGTAATTTCAATTTCTTTCTCGCAGCCAAACGCCGCCTCCTCAAAGGTCACGCGCACTGCGGCACGTAAATTCGCGCCCTTCATCGGCCCATTGCTGGCAGAGGAGCGCCTGCGCCCCCCGCCGAATATGTCGCCAAATATGTCGCCAAATATATCGCCGCCGAATATGTCGCCAAAATCCATGCCGGAAAAATCAAATCCTCCGCCACCGCCCATGCCGCCTTCAAAGGCAGCATGGCCAAACTGGTCGTACTGGCGTTTCTTATCCGGGTCGCTAAGCACCGCATACGCCTCAGACGCCTCTTTGAACTTTTTCTCAGCCTCCGCATCCCCCGGATTCATGTCCGGATGGTACTTCTTCGCCAACTGGCGGTACGCTTTCTTAATCGCTGTCTCATCCGCATTCCTATCAACGCCTAAGACTTCGTAATAATCTCTCTTCTGCTCTGCCATGACTAAACTTCCTTATAATCTGCATCCACCACGTCATCGTCTGCGCTATTGTATGATGCGCTTCCCATATCCGGGCCTGCGCCCTGTGCGCCCTGTGCCGCCTGCGCATTTTCATACATCTTGGCAAATACTTTCTGTGCGCTCTCCATGAGCTTCTCTTTGGCTGCTTTCATCTCGCCAACCTGGTCGTCTGTCATCTCGTCTGCATTCGGATGCGCTTCAACCATGGCTTTCAATGCATTTAAATCTGCCTCTACAGCCGATTTGTCCGCCGGGTCTATATTGGCTCCCACTTCCTCAAGCGCCTTCTCCGTCTGGAACACGAAGGAGTCCGCATCATTCCTGGTATCAATCGCTTCCTTGCGCTTCTTATCCTGCGCCTCAAATTCTGCAGCTTCTTTGACTGCTTTGTTGATGTCGTCCTCAGACATATTGGAGCCTGCCGTAATCGTGATATGCTGCTCTTTGCCCGTGCCTAAATCTTTTGCCGATACGTTTACGATACCGTTTGCATCAATATCGAACGTTACCTCAATCTGTGGCACGCCACGCCTTGCAGGCGGGATGCCGTCTAAGCGGAACTGCCCTAAGGATTTGTTATCCCTTACAAACTGGCGCTCACCTTGTACGACATTGATGTCAACAGCGGTCTGGTTATCTGCAGCCGTTGAGAAAATCTGGCTGTGCTTGGTGGGGATTGTCGTATTGCGCTCAATCAACCTTGTCGCAACCCCGCCCATAGTCTCTATTGACAGGGACAACGGCGTAACGTCCAACAGAAGGATTTCGCCTGCTCCCGCATCCCCGGCAAGCTTACCGCCCTGGATGGATGCGCCAAGGGCTACACATTCGTCCGGATTCAGCGATTTGCTCGGCTCCTTGCCCGTAAGCTGTTTTACCTTATCCTGTACAGCCGGGACACGGGTAGAACCGCCTACCAGCAATACCTGGCCTAATTCAGAAGCCGTAAGGCCTGCGTCCTTAAGCGCATTCTGCACCGGAATCGCCGTGCGCTCTACCAAATCATGGGTCAATTCATCGAACTTAGCCCTTGTCAGGTTCATATCAAAATGCTTAGGCCCTTCCGCAGTCGCTGTGATAAATGGAAGGTTAATGTTCGTTGTGGTCGCAGAAGAAAGCTCTTTCTTGGCCTTCTCCGCAGCCTCCTTTAACCTCTGCAATGCCATCTTATCATTGGAAAGGTCAATGCCCTCTGCCTTCTTGAACTCCGCCAGCATGTAATCTGTAATTTTCTGGTCAAAATCATCACCGCCCAAACGGTTATCTCCGGAAGTGGACAATACCTCAATGACGCCTTCGCCAATCTCAATGATGGAAACGTCGAACGTACCGCCGCCCAGGTCGTAAACCATGATTTTCTGCTCTTTTTCATTGTCAAGGCCGTATGCCAAAGCAGCAGCCGTAGGCTCGTTAATAATACGTTTTACATCCAGCCCGGCAATCTTGCCCGCATCCTTCGTTGCCTGGCGCTGCGCGTCGTTGAAATATGCAGGAACTGTGATAACGGCGTCCGTCACCTTCTCACCCAGGTAATTTTCAGCATCTGCCTTTAATTTCTGCAAAATCATTGCGGAAATTTCCTGCGGGGAATATTTCTTGTCATCAATCGCTTTCTTATTCTCAGTACCCATGTCCCTCTTGATGGAAGAAATCGTCTTTTCCGCATTGGTGACAGCCTGGCGTTTTGCCGGCTCGCCTACCAGGCGCTCGCCAGTCTTCGTAAATGCAACGACAGAGGGTGTCGTCCTTGCTCCTTCTGTATTGGCGATAACCACCGGCTTACCACCTTCCATAACTGCCACACAGCTATTTGTCGTTCCTAAATCAATACCAATTATCTTGCTCATAATAGAGACCTCCTCTTGAAAATGATTATCTGAAATTATTATAATGTCCAAACGCCATAAAACTTTATTGGACTACTGCTACCATACTGTGCCTTACCACACTGTCCCTGTACATATAGCCCTTCTGAAGTTCCTGCGCCACCACGCCGGACTCAAATTCCTCGCTCTCCACCTGCATGACCGCATTGTGGAACTCGGGGTTGAACTCTTCGCCCACCGCTTCGATCGGCTTAACCTCCAGGTTCGCAAGCTCCGTCATAAGCTGCTTATATATTTTATCCATCCCTTCGACAAAAGGATCTCCTTTTGCATCCTCAGGGACAGCGGATAAACCTCTCTCAAAATTATCTACCACAGGAAGGATTTTCTCAATAATGCTCTTAGCGCCGATTTCAAACATCTGCGCTTTCTCCTTCTCTGTCCGCTTGCGGAAATTATCAAATTCCGCCATCTGCCGCTGCACACGGTCGTTTAGCTCCGCAATTTTCTCTTCCTGCTTATTTTTCTTCTCTTTCTTCTTAAATAATCCCTTTTTCACATTGGAAGGAACGTCCGCAGGGTTCTCTTCTGATTGTGCCAGATCTTCTTCCGACTCCATCTCATCGGCGCCTTCCTGCTCTTGCGCCATTTCCTCTTCCACACAGTCTGCCGCTTCGCCTTCTTGGCATCCTTCCGTTTCACCTTCCATGCGACCTGCCGTTTCAGCGGTTTCTTCCATATCTTCCGGCATCGCGTCTATCTCTTTGTTCTCTTTCGCTTCCATCTCTGTTCACCTCTCTGCCTGCTTATTTATCTTTGTTCTTTTGAAACACGGAATCCAACTGAACCTTCAAAGTTTTCAGATTGTCCATCACATTCTCATAATCCATCCGTTTCGGCCCGATAATGCCAATCGTCCCCTGCATGCCCTCGCCTATCTGGTATGTCGCAGTCACTACGCTGCAGTCCTTCATGTTCTGAATAGGGGATTCATCTCCAATGTATACCTGGATTCCTGTCTGTTCCCCAGAAGAAAGCGTCTCATTCACAAGCGAAACCAACTGCTTCTTCTCCTCAAAGGCGCTCAACAGCTCGCTTGCCTTCTGGGAATCACTCAATTCAGGATATTTCAATATGTTTGTCGTCCCGCTGGTATACACCTGAAGCTCCTCATCCTCCTCAAACGCCCATGCCAGCGCATCCAGCACATCGCTCACAATATTGCTGTGGATTCCCGCCTGCTCTTTGAGCTTTGTAATCGCCGCCAGGTTAATCTGATCCGCCGAAAGCCCATTCAAGCTGCTGTTCAAAAGGATATTCAGCTTTAACAAGGTTTCATTATCTAAGGCTTCCCTGGTAGAAATCATCTTATTCTTTACCATGTTGCCCTCAGTCACGATAACGGCAAGGAGCTGTTCGTCATCCACCTGCGAAAGCTGCAGGAACTTCACCTTATTCCGCTGACAGGACGGGGCCGTTATCATGGCGGTATAGTTTGTATTTGCCGCTAAGGCCCTTGCCATCTGCTGCAATACATGTTCCACACGCTCCGTATGCTCAATCATGAACTCTTTCATCTGCGTAACTTCACGGTCTTTGTCCGCAATCAGGTTATCCACATAAAACCGGTAACCTTTATCAGAAGGAATCCTGCCCGCGGAGGTATGCGGCTGCAAAATATAGCCTAACTCTTCTAAGTCAGACATCTCATTGCGGATTGTGGCAGAACTCAAGTTCAAATCAGAATACTTTGAAATTGTCCTGGACCCCACCGGCTCGCCCGTATCAAGATAGTTGCGGATAATAGCATTTAAAATTTTTCTCTTGCGTTCGTCCAGTTCCTGCATTACAATCTTCCTTCCTGTCCTTGTTGTTAGCACTCAACTTTTAAGAGTGCTAACATCTACGTATTAAGATAGCACTATCAAATTTCCTTGTCAATAGGAATTTTAGAATTTATATTTTGTTAATAAATTCAGGTTAAAGCAGTTTTCCCTTATAGGGATTTAAACCCAGGCCGTCCACATTAACTTTGGGAAGGTCTGGGTTTTTATTCTTAAAATTATGATATTTAACCGCGCACTTTTATTTCATACTGCTCCATCCATGCATTAATCTGCAGCAAATAGGCAAGCATCTGCGGCCCTGCCATAAGCTGCCCATACCAGGGCTTGCCGTAATCGGATGGGCGCGCCAAGAACGCTTCCACCTTATCCTTATTCAAAAATTGCAGCACCGGCGCGCTGCCGTCCATCAGCAATTGGCGCATCCTGCCCTTCAAGAGGTTCTCATAGCGAGGGTCGTATGTTTTAGGGTAGGGGGATTTCCTGCGCAGCAGCACTTCATCCGGCAAAATCCCCCTGCCGGACTGCCTGAGCAGGTTTTTCACCACGCCGTCCTTCGCCTTCATCTCCCAGGGCACATTAAAGACGTACTGCACAATGCGTTTATCGGCAAAGGGCACCCTTGCCTCCAACCCACTATACATGCTGGTGCGGTCCATACGGTTTAACAAAGTCTGCATAAACCATCTGAGGTTCAGCCAGGAAATCTCCCTCCTCCTCGCCTCTTTGGGGCTGTCCTCGGGACATTTGGGCGTTTCCGCAATGGACTTTTGATAACGCTCCTTCACATATTCATCCATGCGCAGGAACTCCAAAAACTCATCCGACAATAATTCTTTCCTGGGTCCAAGGTCCATCGTCCAGGGAAATGTGTCCGCCTGGAAACATTCCTCTTTATGGAACCACGGATAGCCGCCGAAAATCTCATCGGCACATTCCCCTGTCAGCGTCACCTTATGGCTCTTGCTCACCTGAGAACAAAAATACAGCATGGAGGAATCCACGTCAGCCATTGCCGGCAGGTCATGCGCCTTTACCGAATCAAACAGCATTTCTATCTGCCTCTCATTGTCACACTCCAAAAAATGGTGCTCAGAACCGATATATGCCACCATTTTCTCCACATACGGGCGATCCTGGGAAGGCTGGAACGAATTTGCCTTAAAATTCTTATCGTTATCTACAAAATCAAAGGAAAATGTCGTCAGCCTTTTCCCCTGCTTTTTCAGCTCCGCAGCACACACCGCAGATACAAGGCTGCTATCCACGCCGCCTGATAAAAATGTGCAGATTGGCACATCCGACACCATCTGCCGCCTGATGGAATCCTGCACAAGCTCAGATACCGTCTCAACCGTCCTCTTATAACTGTCCGTATGCGGGCAGCTTAAGAGCCGCCAGTAAACTTTCCGCTGCAGCGCCCTCTTCTTTCCATAAGTAATATATTCCCCCGGACAAACCTCTTTTATCCCCCGAAACACGCCGCACCCTGCGCTCCTTGCCGGCCCGATGCCAAAAACCTCATTCAGCCCCTCCCGGTCAATCTCCGCGCACACTGCGGGATGCACGAGTATCCCTTTAGGCTCTGAAGCGAAAATCAGCTCATCGTCTTTCTTAATATAGAACAATGGTTTAACGCCAAGGGGATCTCGGAAAAGATATAGCATATCCTCCCGCTCGTCTAAGATGGCAAAGGCAAAAATCCCATTCAGCTTAGAAGCAATTTCCACCCCATACTCCATAAACCCTAACAAAATCACTTCCGTGTCACAAGACGTCTCAAAGCGCCATCCCCTCTCTTTCAGCTCCCCACGCAGCTCTTTTGCATTGTACAGCTCCCCATTGTATGCAATAGCACAACAGCGTTCCCCTTGCTTACGCACCATGGGCTGGCTCCCCCCTGACAAATCAATGATGGAGAGGCGGCTATGTGATAGCCCGCACTGTCTGCTTAAGTAGGTCCCGGCATCATCCGGACCCCTTTTTTGTAATTTTTCATGCATAGCAACAAGGATGGAGCGATAATACGTCCCATCCTTTCCATAATCCTTTTCTCTATGATAAAATCCTGCTATTCCGCACATATCCTCTGCTCCTTTTCAGGCATTTATTCCATTATATCGTTAAAATGCAGAAAATATGTGGGTTATCTGGAAATATCTTATTGATACTTATTAATTACTTCTAAAATCTGCGCCTGGACCGGAAGCACATCTATAAGAATTTTCCTCGCCTCCTCAGGATTGCCCTGGCGCAGCAAATCAACAATGTCAGTATACGCCTTATACAGCGGCGTCAAAGACAAGTTCCCTGTAGCCCCTTTGATGGCATGGGCGCTTTCAATCACCCCCTGGTAATCATTGGCGTCAAATTCCGGATCTACAGTTGCCTCCTCCAGCATAGATTGGATGCGCCCAAGCATCTTTTTATAAAATGCTTCGTTGCCCCCCAGACGCTTCAATGCTTCATCAACATCCACACCTAAATTCTTCAACTCTTCTAACATTATAGCCTTTACCTTTCCTTTCCTATTTATATTATGTGCAGGGTACTTAAATCTCCCTGTACCTTCGCTTCTGCCGATATTGGGCTTCGTATGCCTGGCCTCTGCCAAACTGCCAGTCCCTTGCATACACAAGCATATACATGACAAACGCCATCACGCATCCGGTCAGCACATCAAATACAGAATGCTGCTTTAAAAACATCGTTGAGGCAATAATCATGCACATCAGAATAAAAGACGCCCGCCTTACCCACTTCCTATCCTTGAGCTTATCACTATGCATAACCGCAAGATGCACCCCAAGGGAATTATACACGTGAATGCTCGGAAACAGGTTCGTAGGCGTATCAAGCATATAAAGCCCCTTGACCATCGATATAAAAATATTATCCCTCTCAAACACCCTCGGCCTTAGGTAATGCCCATTCGGGTATACTGTCGATATGACAAGGAACACCGTCATGCCTACAAAAAGGAATGTACAAATTTTATAAAAATCCTGCACATCCTTGAAAAAGAACCAGGCGATTGCAGCCGCCACATACCCAAACCACAGCAGGTAGGGGACGATAAATATTTCTATGAAAGGGATATAGTCGTCCACCGCCATATGTACGATATGGAAACGCCTGGTCACCGTACGCTCAACATAAATAAACCATATCTGGTAAATAAGCAGGTAGGATAAAATCCATCCATGCCGGTAACGATAAAGAAGGTTTTTAATTTTGTCTCTCATGTTATCCACCTTTTGCCCTGATTGCTGAATCCGGCCCGGAAACCCCGCGCCGAGCCTCAAAATCCAAGCTTAACGCCTTTTTTTCACATTATCAAATTGCATTATAGCACAAGAATCTTTCAGAGACAATGAAAATATCTTACTTTAATATTTTTTTAAGAACTTCGGGTGTAACAGTTCAGCCAGCCCTTTAAAACTTCCCATACCTATCCTTATATAAAAGCCTTGCCTGTTCTGTATACGCCTGGACAAAGCCTGTTTTCGCGTCTGTATACCCGTCCCTGTCATGCTCATATTCTTTCCATAACTTCAATTTCATTTCCTCGTATTCTTTTGCAGCATCCGTATGCTCCATAAGGTAATCCCGGAAATACAATTCATCGTTATCGCCGATATACCTTAAATGCAGATGAAATACTTTTTCGGCAAACCCTTTTTTCGTATATCCCTTGTTAAATGAAATGCGGTTTTCATTTTGCGCCATACAAATGTAGCCGCAATTGTTAACCAACTCCTTATATTCCGTCAGCCCTGCCCCCTTGGGGACCTCCACAAGTATATCAATAATCGGCTTTGCCCAAATAGAGCCAATGGCCGTGCTCCCTATATGGTGTACCCTTGCCCCTTTGGGAAACGCCTTTTCCAAAAGCGTTTCTTCCTCTGCATACCAATCTTTCCAAGAAGTCTGATATTTTGCCAAAAAGACAGGGAACAGCCGCCATAACTCTTCTAAACTCATTTCTGATAAATTATCACCCATCTTGCACCCCTGCCTGCCGCTGCGGGCAGCCCTGTTATAAATTGCATTTTCACCTGAGAGCCACATTGTATTATTATATATTTGATAGTTCGCAAACGCAAGAAAATTATTGGCAGAATTTGTAAAAATAACTTGCTGCCAGGTTAGTATCAGTTCAGCCCACGCCATTCGCAAAGGTGCCTGCGGCACTTTCTCGCTGCTTCGCAGCTAACTTTGCTCATAAACTGGCGTTCCCTCAGCCGAAATGAATCGTGTAAAATTCGTGCAAGCACGATTTTCCCCGATTTATCCGGCTGGCTGAACTGTTACGCCAGTTACAAATTTTATATGGAAAATACTGGACGAATCAGACAAAATATGCTTAAATATGAGTAGGTGTGAGAAAGATATACACAGTGGTTCCCTGCATAACAAAGGACCGCTGCATACATATACTGTCTTTCACACGGTAAAATTTTTATGTATTGAAAGGAGTCTTAAAATGATTTACACTAAGGAAGTCGAAAACATGTGTCCTGTAGCTAAGGGCGCAAAACATGAACCCGCTCCAATCCCGGAAGAAGGCAAATGGGTCCATTCCAAGAAAATTGAAGATATTTCCGGTTTTACACATGGCGTAGGCTGGTGCGCACCGCAGCAGGGTGCCTGCAAGCTTTCCCTGAATGTAAAAAATGGTGTAATTGAGGAAGCATTGGTTGAGACGATCGGCTGTTCCGGCATGACCCACTCCGCAGCTATGGCAGCAGAGATTTTACAGGGAAAGACAATTTTGGAAGCATTGAATACAGACCTTGTATGCGATGCCATCAATACGGCTATGAGGGAACTGTTCCTGCAGATTGTTTATGGACGTACCCAGAGCGCATTCTCTGACGACGGGCTG
>CATLBW010000109.1 GCA_949879775.1 uncultured Lachnospiraceae bacterium | reverse complement strand
TATCAAATGCACAAGGGACGTCTTGCCGGAACCCGTCCCGCCAATCACGCCCACCGTTTCGCCTCTTTTGACAGAAAAATCAATGTCGGATAAGCTTTCTGCACCGGCTCCCTGGTATGTTAGCCCCACCTGGGAAAACCGCACCATAATGTCCGCCTCCCCCGGCGCCTCCCTGTCCTTTTGCCCCGAGCCTTCCGCCTTCATCATCGTGCTCTCCATTTCCAACACAGACGATACGCGCCTAGCGCAAGCAACCGCTTTCGTAATCGTGATAATCAGGTTGGCAAGTTTTATCAGCTCCACCAGAATTTGTGACATATAGTTCACCAGCGCCACGACTTCACCCTGCGTGAGGTTGCCCAAATCCACCTGGACTGCGCCTGTGTAGAGCAGGACAAGCGTTGCCGCATTGATAATCACATATGTGACAGGGTTTAAAAAGGCGCTGATTTTCCCCACATGCGTCTGCATGGCTGTCAGGCTCTCCAAGCCCTCCTCAAAACGCTCCTTTTCTTCTTCCTCCTTATGGAATGCTCGGATTACCCTGGCTCCGGTAAGGTTCTCCCTGGTAATCCCCAGAACCCTGTCCAACCGCTCCTGCACCTTCCTGTATAAGGGGATGCTGACCGCCATCACGCCGAATACCACCAGTGACAACAGGGGGATCGTCACCACAAAAATCAAAGCCGCTTTCCAATCTATGGTAAACGCCATCACCATGGCGCCCAGCACGATAAACGGCGAACGCAGGAACAGGCGCAGGACCATATTGACGCCGGACTGCACCTGGTTAATATCGCTCGTCATGCGGGTAATCAGCGTAGCCGTCCCTGCCTTGTCAATCTCCGAGAAGGAAAAACCCTGGATATGTGAGAAAAGCGCATGCCGCGCCTTCGTGCCGAACCCTGCCGCCGCCTTCGCCGCAAAATACTGCGCTGTCACGGAGCTGACAAGCCCAAGCGCCCCCAACGCCACCATGACAAGGCACATCCGCACAATATAACGCCCATCCCCATTGGCTATCCCCACATCAATGATTGCCGATACGACCAAAGGGATGATTAATTCAAAAGACGCTTCCAACATCTTAAACAGAGGCGCCAAGATACATTCTTTTTTGTAATTGTTTAGAAACACAAGCAATTTTTTCATAATATATATTCTACTTCCATTCCCTTTTCTTATTCCTAAACCTGCTGATATTTAGGTTTCCTTGCCAACGTTTTGCCCTTCTTTTATCATTTTATTTAAATGACGAATTAATATTGATGCCAGAATCCCGATTAGTACGCCTGCTACCGTCCCTGACACTATTAATACTGGCAGGTAAAACAGCAATCCTGCCGTCTCCACCACCAAGGCCGCTACCAATATCTGTCCTATATTATGGAAAACGCCGCCCAAAACACTGACTCCGGTGACGGAAAAAACTTTCCATTTCTTTGCCAAAACCATGATAGCAAGGCTTAACATCCCTCCTGCAAAGCTGTATATCATACTCGCAGGGTTCCCAAAAGTCAAGCCTGCCAGCAGAATACGCACCAGGGACAAGGCAAATGCCCATGAAACGCCCATGGTATACAAGGCTACAATCACCACCAGGTTTGCCAGCCCCAGCTTAATCCCAGGTATGCCCAGGTTGATGGGCAGCAGGGATTCAATGTAAGAAAATACAAATGCCAATGCTGTGAACATTCCCAGGTAAGCCGTCCTTCTTGCCATATATCCTCCTATCACCCCTATCTCGTGCTAGTGTCTTGTCTCATTGATAATTTGTCAAACTCACTTGTCTATTCGCGCATCTGCTTCGTTGAATTTTCTAGCCGTAGCCACCGCTACGCCGTCAAAAATTCGCCTTGCAAATGAACGAATATACTGCGTGATTTTGTCAAATATCAGCGAGACAAGACACTAGCGTCAATCCCGCTTTCCGCGCCATTTTCAATCTCTACCGCCAGGCGGTTGGGAAGGCATATCAGGCTTTCACCCTGGCGGCTGATTGGCCGATGGCTGACACACACTTTATCTGGGCAGGAGGCCTTTAGAATCCTGGCCTTGCCAGACTCCACCCGCAATATATTATAGCTGCCATCCTCTTGGCGGATTTCCACCGTCGTATCTTCTGATAACGGGTAACGCCCCTTCTCTTCACCATCCAGGCGCACAACTGCTTCCGGCTCTTTCGTCGTAAGCTGGGAATAGAGCGCAGCCCCTCCAAAAGCAGCCAGCGCAATCCCAATCAGCGCTGCAGCCAAAATAACATCATTTTTCTTCATTGACCTTAAACCCGCTGGAATAACGGGTTTCCCCTTCCTTTCCTATCCACATGGCCTCCACATGTTCCATACCCTCCACCAGGGATAACCCTTCCTCAAACCCCATATTAAATAAGGAAGTAGAAAGCGCGTCTGCAATGCCGGAATCCTCAGCCTGCACCGAGACAGAAGCAAAATAATCCGGCGGCATATGGGTCCCGGGGTCTATGATGTGGCAATAGCGCGCATCCCCCACCTCATAATAGCGCTGATAATCACCGCTGGTGACAATGCTGCCACTTGCAAGATCCACAGCGGTGATATACGTCCCGCCACTGTCAGGGCGCGGGTTTTCCACCCCTACCTTCCAGGGCGTCCCGTCTGCTTTGCCTCCGATTGCGCACACATTCCCCCCCACAGATACCAAGGCGTGCTCCAGGCCAATTTCCCTTGCATATTCAGCAAGCTTCTGCACAGCGTAGCCTTTGCCGACGCTACCCACATCCAGGGACATCTGGGCGTCGGCAAGATACACCGTCGACGCCTTTTCATTCAGCACAACGTCCTCTATCCTGGTATGCGCAGCCCGCGCTTCAAGTTCCGCTTTGGGCGGGAGCTTGGCATGGGCCGGGTCTTTTTGCCCCTCTTCACGGTACTGATGCCACAAGGAAAGCACGCTGCCATATGCGACATTCAGTTTTCCTTCTGTCTTGCCGTACATCTCTTTGGCAAACAAGAGCAAATCCATAATCTGGGCATCAACCTCCACCGCTTCCTTACCGGCAGCGTCGTTGACAGTCTTGAGATTATGGATGCCGTCATACGAATGGTAAATATCAAAAAGCCGATGATACCAGGTAAGTTTCTCCTTGAGCAGCCCAACTTTCCTGGAAAAATCCTCCTGGCTTTCGGCATACCCAGTCACTGTCGTCACTGTATCAAAACAGTCGTAAAACTGCCCTTCATACCGAACCGGCCCCCGGCTTTTACACAATATGAAAGCTAATCCTGCAAGGACAAGCGCCGCTGCCGCAAGGACCTTTGCATACCGAATTCTTTTCATCTTTTAACACCTTAAATTTCTTAGATAAACAAGCACAATTGCGAAGCAATATTTTCCTCTTGTGCGGGTGCGCATATTATTTTTTCTCTTATAGGAAAGGCACTTTCACGCGTTAGCGTGACAAGGCCTTTCCTATAAGACGAGAAAGGAGGATATGGAAACGATATCTCTCCGTCTTCCATACCCTCTCCTAATTGCAGCGCCCAAACACGCGTATTAAAATCCTGCGGTTACGATTATTCTTCACTTTCTGCAGCGCCATCGGCAGCTTCTTCGTCAGCCTCTCCCTCTGTGGCCTCGCCAGAAGCTTCTTCGCTATCCTCTCCCTCTGCAGCGCCATCGGCAGCTTCTTCGCTATCCTCTCCCTCTGTGGCGCCATCGGCAGCTTCTTCGCCAGCCTCTTCATGGTCATGCCCCTCATGGGTATCTTTAATGGAAAACAGTTCGTCAAACTTCACCTTTTCCCACTCTTCCTCATTCAGCTCGAACTTTACATCTTCCTTATATTTATCACAGACTTCCGTATAATGGTCATTCTTGCGGGTAGTGACGATGGACTTCTTCTTGTTCTCAGTAGCTTCCTTGTCAAACGTGCTGTCCATGCGCACCACATAATAATTGTCATCCGTCGTAATAACGTCGCTGATTTCACCTTCTGACAGCTTCTTCGCCGCCTCGATGACCGCATCGTCTAAAGTATAGCTCTCATCCTCATCCCCAAAAGATAATTCTAAAGCCGAATAACCGGCGCTCTCAGCCGCCGCCTTGAAATCATCTTTTGCCGATTTCTTAAAGGCCTCAACCTGCTTCTTAATGTCCGCTTTTTCCTCTTCTGTATAATCCACCGTCTCGCCTTCTTCATCCGTAGTGGATTTGCAGGCTACCTGCACATAGCTGATCGTCTTCTGCGCCGCCTCTTCGTCCGACACTTCCGTATCTACCTCCGCGTGGATCGCGTCGCGCATTTTCGACTGGATGGTCGACAGGCGCAGCATTTCCTTCACATACTCTTTCGTTGCCCCAAGCTGCTTGATTGCCCCCTTAGAATTGTCCTCCATAAATTTCGCAGCGGCCTCATCCATCTTGGACAGCTCTTCGTCCGTAATCTCCACTTTATAGTCTGGCATATGCTTTTCCAAAAGATAAAACTCTTCCACGCTGTCCGCAACGCTCTGCTTCACCGAAGCCTCCGCCGTCTTACCCTGCTCGAACAGCTCCTGGCTCCAGGTATCCGTCTGGGCGCCAAACATGGAAGAAAATTGCCCATCATAAATCGCCTGCTGGTATCTCGCCATAAAATTCATAAAGCCCAAGGAAATTTCCTCGCCATCCAAGGTTGCGCCAACCTGGTTGGCATCAATGCTATTGCCGCACCCCGTCAATGCGGACATTCCCAATGCCGCGGCCAAAAGCAGCGGCAGTAATCTTCTTGCTCTCATAATATCCTCCTGTGTATCTTTTCTATATTCCACGGACAATGCGCTAACGCGGATATCTGGCTAATAACGCGGCAGCGGGTTGTCCCGGCACATTTATTAGTATTATAGTTCTTTTTATTGATGCTAGCAACTGTTTTTAACAGATTTCACACTTTTTTCATCTACCAAAAGCTCCCAGGTGTCCTGCAGCACCATCCCTACCTGCTCTAAAGTCCCCAAAGCCTTCTGCCTCGTATTATGCCCCTTGGCATACTCGAAGTACGGCGCTTTCACATCGCGGATAAATTTTAACGAACCCTCATACTTCCCTGCCATCTGCATGATATTAGCGGGATTAATCTTTGCCTGATAGTAAAATACAAATTTAATTTTATCTTCAAACTCTTTAATTTCCGTGTAATAGCAGGCATGTGCCTTTGCCCGCAATTGTGCGATTTCAAGGAGGCATTCTACTGATTTCGGCGGCTCGCCAAATCGGTCTATCAACTCCTCCATCATCTCCTCGCTCTCTTCCCTGTTCTCAATGACAGCAATCCGTTTATAGATGTCCAGTTTCTGAAATTCATTGGCAACATACGTCGGCGGGATGAATGCATCCACATTCAGCTCCAAGGTTGTCTCAAAATGCTCCGCGGCTTTCTCCCCTTTAAGGTCTTTCACAGCCTCATTCAGCATCTTGCAATAGAGGTCATACCCTACCGCCTCCATATGCCCATGCTGCCTTTCCCCTAACAAGTTCCCGGCCCCCCGGATTTCCAGGTCCCGCATGGCAATCTTAAACCCGCTGCCAAGCTCCGTGAATTCGCGGATTGCTGACAGACGTTTCTCCGCCACTTCCTTTAACATCTTATTCCTGCGGTACATCAGGAATGCATAGGCCGTGCGGTTAGAACGCCCTACCCTGCCGCGGAGCTGGTAAAGCTGCGACAGCCCCATATTATCCGCATCGTGGATAATCATCGTATTAACATTGGAAATGTCAAGCCCCGTCTCTATTATGGTCGTGCTCACCAATACGTCTATTTCCCCATTGATAAACTGATACATAATATTCTCCAGCTCACGTTCCTTCATCTGCCCATGGGCAAACGCCACATTCGCCTCCGGCACAAGCCCTGCAACCTTAGACGTAATATCCACAATCTGGTTTACACGGTTAAATACATAAAATACCTGCCCGCCGCGCGCCAGTTCACGGTTAATCGCCTCCCTGACAATCTCCTCATCGTATTCCATCACATACGTCTGGATAGGCAGGCGGTCCATCGGCGGTTCCTCTAAGACGCTCATGTCCCGAATGCCAATCAGGCTCATATGCAAGGTCCTGGGAATGGGGGTCGCTGTCAGCGTCAACACATCCACGTCCTTTTTCATCTGCTTGATTTTCTCTTTATGCTTCACTCCAAACCGCTGCTCCTCATCTATGATAAGCAGCCCTAGATCCTTAAACTCCACATCCTTCGACAAAATCCGGTGCGTCCCCACCAAAATATCAACCATGCCGCGTTTTAAATCCTCCACCGTCTTTTTCATCTGTGCTCCGGTGCAAAAACGGCACATTAGGTCCACACGCACCGGGAAATCCTTCATACGCTGGGCAAACGTATTATAATGCTGCTGTGCCAGAATCGTCGTCGGCACCAGATACGCCACCTGCTTGCCCTCCTGCACTGCCTTGAATGCCGCACGGATGGCAATCTCTGTCTTGCCATAGCCCACATCCCCGCAGATGAGGCGGTCCATAATCTTAGCGCTCTCCATGTCACGTTTCGTAGCTGCAATCGCCAGCGTCTGGTCTTCCGTCTCCTCAAAAGGAAACAGCTCTTCAAACTCCTTCTGCCATACCGTGTCCGGCCCATAGACAAAGCCTTCCGTCTGCTGCCTGACGGCATAAAGCTCCACAAGCTCTTTGGCGATTTCATTTACTGCGCTCCTGACACGGCTCTTAGTTTTCTTCCACTCCTGCCCGTCTAGGCGGTTAATTTTTGGTTTCTTCGCCTCAGCCCCGGCATACTTCTGAATCGCCTCTAGCTGGGTGGCAAGGACATAGAGCGTGCTGCCCTTATCGTATTCAATCTTCACATAGTCCTTCGCCGTCCGCTGTATCTCAATCTTCTCAATGCCCCGATAAATGCCCACGCCATACTGTTCATGCACGACATAGTCGCCAACGCTCAAATCCGTAAAGCTCTGGATTTTCTCACCCTCATAGACTTTACGCTTTTTCCTGCGTTTTTTCTCACTGCCAAAAATATCGCTCTCAGAAATCACAACGAATTTCAAATCCGGGTACTCAAACCCCTTTTTCAGCTTGCCATAGGCAACCATCACTTCCCCAGGCTGTATGGGATGGCCATACTCTTCACTATAAAAGCCATTCAACCCTTCCGCCTGCAAATCAGCCGCTAAATTCTTTGCCCGCGTAGCGGAACCGGACAAAACGATTACCTGGTACTGCCTTTTCCGGTACTGCTGCAAATCCTTTACCAACAGCTCAAAGCTGCGGTTATATGGGTTGACCGTTCTGGTCGTTATATTATATCTTGTTTTTATATCTATTTCACTTGTCTTTAAATCAAGGGTTGTCAAGGCTATACATTTCTGACGTTGCATTTTGGCAAAAATCTCTCCCGCACTGTACAATGTCTCCATCTGCCCCGGCAGGAGATAGCCTTTTTCCAGGCGGCGCTGCATGCTCTCGGAAAACTCCAGCCCTAATACGCGCCCCTTTTCCGCCAATCTTGCCGGCTCATCTAAAAACACCACCGTCTTATCCTTATCAAAATAATCCAGGAAAGATACTGTCTCCTCTGCAAAATAGGCAAGGTAGCTATCCAGCCCGCTGCTCTGCCCAAGCTCGGCAACCTCTTCTGCAAACGCTTCTACCGTCGTTTTCAGGCGGTGCGCCTCCTCCGTTTTCATCTCCTTACGGAAAGCCTGGCACAACCGCTCCTTCTCCTTCCCTATCCTTGCAAGCCCGCGGCTGACGCCCTCCTTGGCCAACACAACCTCGCTCGCCGGATAGATGCGCACGCGCTCTAAATCCTCAATGGACCTCTGGCTCCCCACATCAAAACTGCGGATAGAATCAATCTCGTCCCCCCACAATTCAATACGGTACGGGTTCTCCTCCGTTAAAGGGAAAACATCCAGGATGCCGCCCCGCACAGCAAACTGCCCTGCGCCCTCCACCTGGTAATTGCGCTCATAGCCCATGCGCACCAGCTTTTCCTTCGCCTCCTCAATATCCAGCGCACCGTCAAACTCATATTCCAGGACAAACCCCGCAAGCTGCGCAAGCGGCATCACCCGGTCCATCAAGGCGTCGAAGGTCGTGACCACCGTAACCCTATCGCGCTCCACCAAAGACTTAACTGCCGTAATGCGCTCTGCGGTCAGCAGGTTCCCACGAATATCCGACTGGTAAAACAGCACGTCCTTTGCCGGATAGTAGACCACGTCCCGGTCAAAAAAGCGGTAAGCTTCATAAAGCTCCCGCGCCTTCTGTTCCTGATAGGTGACGATTAACGCATTGCCCTCCCCGCCGAGAAGACCATACATGAAATGAGGCTTCTGGGCGTCGATACACCCGGAAACCTGCACTATCCCTTTCTCTTTTGTTAATTGCTTTTTTAATTTGTTAAATTCTTCGAGCCTTTCCAAAGGCTCTGTAAAACTTTTCATTTTTCCTCCCATCCTATCATGACTAGAAACCCTTACATATTGCCATTTTAATTATATTCGTTCATTGCCTGGTCTGTCTTTCCCTGGACCATCAGGGCGATTGCATTGCACGCATCCTCAAAAGCCTCTAGCAGCAGAATCCGCTCCTTCCTCGGGGGGCAGCGGAGCACATAATCCGCCAAATCCCAACCTTCCGGCTTCTCACCCACGCCAATCTTTACCCTCTGAAATTCCTGGGTCTTCACATGGCTGATGATATTTTTCATTCCATTATGCCCTCCTGCGCTTCCTTTTTTACGGATTCGCAGCCTGCCCGGTTCTAAGCTTACGTCATCGTATACAACAATCAACTGTGTTTCCGGCTGCAGCTTGTAAAAGTTTAAAATAGCCCCCACGCTCTCCCCGCTCAGGTTCATAAACGTCTGCGGCTTTACCAAAAACACCTTCTGCCCTTCCATCACCCCACTGCCGCACAAGGCCTGATGTTTACGTTCCTTAACCCTGATATGGTACTTATCCGCCAGCATATCAACCACATCGAACCCGACATTATGACGTGTGCCCTTGTATTTAGAAGTAGGATTCCCTAACCCGACGATTACAAACATGATTTTGTCTCCTTTTCCATATGTATAACCACTTTTTTATCCTGCCCTATAGCCCAAAGTAAATAAGCACCAGCGCCCCCAGGAAAATGCGATACCAGCCAAATGCCTTAAAGTCATGCTTGCGGATGTAACCCATCAAAAAACGGATGACTACCACCGATACAAGGAAAGACACCGCCATCCCCACCAGCAGAATCGCAAGCTCCAGCCCGGTAAACGAAAAGCCAAACTTTACAAGCTTCAGCAAGCTTGCGCCAAACATTACCGGAATCGCCAAATAGAAGGTAAACTCCGCAGCCACAGTCCGCGAAACGCCAATCATCAGCGCCCCTATGATTGTCGCCCCAGATCGCGACGTCCCCGGGAATACCGCTGCCAATAGCTGGAACATCCCAATAATAAATGCGACCTGCCAGGTAAGGTCCCTCGTATGGCAAATGATCGGCCTGCTGTGCTTATTTTTATTTTCTACAAGGATAAAAATAATGCCCACAGCAATCAGCATCACCGCTACCACCCAGAAATTATAGAGATGTTCGTCCAGCCAGTCCCCAAACACTACGCCCACCACGCCGGCAGGAATGCAGGCAACAAGGATTTTTCCCCAAAGCCCCATAATATTCCAGTCGACGACTTGCGCCTTGCCAAAATGGAACGGGAATATTTTTTTCCAGAACAACAACGCCACTGCCAGGATAGCTCCCAACTGCACCACCACCAGGAACATATTCCAAAACTCCTGCGACACATTCATCGGCATAATTTTTTCCAGCAAAATCATGTGCCCTGTGCTGCTCACCGGCAGCCACTCCGTAATCCCCTCAACGATTCCATATATGGCAGCTTTTAAAATCTCCAGCATATACTTTCATCCTTTCTATAATAATAGGAAACGAACAAGACGTTTACGTTTTGATTCGTTTCCTGCGCCGGATGCACGCCGCAAGCGGCATATTTCCTATGTGCATCCGTGCGCATCCTCGCATATTAATATAAAAACCACTTCTTTTTAGTATATCACAACCAAGCAGGTTTTAGGAATAAATATCCTTAAATTTTTTAAAATTTTGATGCGTAGTCGTTACTGTTCACACAGGACTTTGCATTTACTGCAAAGTCCGTAAGAAAATGATTCAGGTATGAGCAAATCCCATTCGCGAAGCGAATTTTACATGGATTTGCGAATGTTACTGTGAACGGAGTGAAC
>CATLBW010000108.1 GCA_949879775.1 uncultured Lachnospiraceae bacterium | reverse complement strand
CGTTCCTTCTCCCCAAGCTCCTCTATGAGCTGCTCTAACACCATATGGTTTAAAAGCATTTCATGGCTGTCCTTCTCCTGCGGCAGGCGGTCTGCAAGGCAAACTTCTTTGCCCTCCGAGGCGCCGGTGTTCTTGTAAATAGATTCCACTTCCCCATTCGCCTCCAGAGCCATCACAATTTCTTCCCTGGGCATCCCCGTCTCCTCTGAAAGCTCTAAGAGCGTCGGCTCCCTGCCCAGCTTGCTTTGCAGCCTTTCCCGTGCCTGCTTCATCTTCGCCCCGCTTTCCTTCAGGCTGCGGCTCACTTTAATCATGCCGTCATCCCGCAAGAAGCGCCGAATCTCCCCTGTAATCATAGGAACTGCATACGTGGAAAATTTTACCAGGAAGGATGGGTCAAATTTATCAATGGCTTTCAGCAGGCCAATGCTGCCAATCTGAAATAAATCTTCCTGTTCATACCCCCGGTTCTGGAACCTGCGCACAATGCTCCACACCAAGCCCATGTTGCTCTGTACCATGGCGTCCCTCGCCTCCCGGTCCCCTGCCCGGGACTGCTGTAAAAGCTGCCTATGTAATGTTTCCCTCTCCTCTTCCGTAGCCGTCGTCATAAGCTCGTCCAAGCCTCTCACCCTTCCCCTATGGTTTTACGCATGGTGACGCAAGTTCCTTTGCGCGGCTCCGAAACTACCTCCACGGAATCCATGAAAGCCTCCATAAAAGCAAATCCCATTCCCGACCGTTCCAGCTCCGGCTTGGTCGTAAACATCGGCGCCCTCGCCTGCGCAATATCAGCAATCCCTTTCCCGATATCCATTACAGAAATCTCCACCTTATTGCCCTCAATATTGCATTGAATCCAAATATGCCCCTCCTTCTGTTCATATCCGTGGATAATACAGTTTGTTACCGCTTCGCTGACCGCCGTTTTGATATCCGCCAGCTCGTCCACTGTCGGGTTCAACCCTGCCACAAAAGCCCCCACCGCGACTCTCGCAAACCCTTCATTGGCAGACGCCGCAAGAAACTCCATTTTCATCTCGTTCTTCAAACCTTCCATAGATTCCTCCTTTTCGCCTATTCAACTTCCATGATTTTCCTTAAACCAGATAGTTGGAATACCCTCTGTATCTGTTCATTGAGATTCACCGCCTTCACATAGCCGCCGCCAAAACGCACATTCTTACACCTCCCGATAATTACGCCAATCCCGGAACTGTCCATAAAACTGGTGTCAGAAAAATCAAATATCAGGCTGCGTACCGGATACCTTAAAATCAGGCCGTCTGCCTCCTCCTTCAAAAACTCTGCCGCATGATGGTCCAGTTCCGCAGGCATTTTCAAAATAAGGCACCCATATTCTTTCTTGTATTTGTAATCCATAGACTTCCTTCCTTTCTATTTCTTATCAGATTTCCTTTAAAAACAAAGCGGAGACCTTGTACGATTTGCCGCGCCGAGCACAATTGCAAAGCAATATTTTCCTCTTGTGCGAGTGCGCATAATTACTTTTTTCTTATAGGAAAGACGCTTTCACGCGTTAGCGTGACAAGTCCCTTCCTATAATATAACAAAAGACGCCATAAAACCTGACGTCTTTTGTAATGTAAGCCTCTATAATTTTCTGATGGGCGCTGCCGCCTCACCCACTTACTCCCGGTTACGGCTGCTGCTGGTTCAACTCATCCAGATATTGCTGCGACGCCCTCGCCCGCTGTGTCCCCGGATGAAGCTCTATCATCCGCTGATAGTACTTCTTGGCATTCTCAGCATCCCCGGTCTGGCGGTAGGAATGTGCCAGATGATAGATTGCATACCCGTCATCATGGTCCTCCTCGGCCTGTACCACTTTCTCTAACCCGGTAATTGCCGCCGCAAAATTACGGCTGTTATAGTCCTTCTCCGCCTGCTGGTAAACAGCCTCCATATACTGCTCATTTACAAGGCCGCTCATTTTATCGTAAACGGCCTTTGCCTGAGCGCCTAAAAGCGCCGGGTCAACCTTGCCGATGCCATCCCCCGCTGCCTGGATGTTCTCCTGCGCATAATCAAAGCACACATTAATCATCTGCTCATAATTGGCAACAATCTTCTGTGTATCTTCCGATTCCCCTTCCTTTTTCTTAATCTGTGCTTTGAGGTCCTCAATTTCCTGGTTCAGCGCATTCATCTCCTGCGTCCGGGAAGTCAGCTCATCATTTGCCTCTAACTCCGCTTTACGTGCTTCCGACACGGCATTCTGCCGCACAGTTGGGATAATCAGGAAATACGTAATCAAGGCGCCAATTGCCACGCCGATAATTATATTCAAAATCGTCATAAGCGGCGACACGTCCCTGACATTCACCGGCTGGATAATTGTGTCATTTCCGCTGCGGTAAGAAGCCATCTCTTCCTTCTTGCGCCCAGCAGCCTTGGCCGCCGGGACGTCTTTTAGCATACGCCCCTCTACCTCCCTTAAATAGCGCAGCGTAGTCAGGTTCCCATTGTCTACTTTAGCGGCGTCGTTCAATTCCCTCCTGGCGCGCTCATACTTGCCCTCTTCCATGTAAAGCAGTGCAAGGAGCTGATGTGCCTTAATCAACCCTGGGTTCATGGAGAGCACCTTTTTCAGTTGTATAATCGCCAGGTCCCTGCTGCCCTGACGACAATACAGCAATGCCTGGTTATATTTCTTAATCGTCTGGTTCACAGAGCTTAAACGGGAACTGTTAGACTGAATCGCTTCTAAATACTGCTCCGCCGGATTGCCTTCCGGTTTCAGGCTGCGGCTGATAACCCACTCGCTCAGGGCGTCCACCACCTCGCCCATTTCAAAATAGACAAGCCCTAACAGATTACGCGCCTCTATATTCGCCTTGTAGTACTGCAAGCTTCTTTGCAGAGACTTTACCGCAGCAGACAAATCACGTACCTTCGCTTTTTTCAATCCGTCATTATAGAAGGTATTCGACAGACGGATGATTTTATTATAACAACCCATATCGTCTCTTTCTGCCTTTCTATATTTACCGCTGTTGCCTTGCTTCCTTGAGAATTTCTTGCATAATATCCGTCATATCCGTTAAATCCCTGTCATATATGGCATCCTCAACCTCCTCCACTTCCAGGCTGGGCTTAAATTTCTTCAATTCTTCTTCAAAATCAATCATTCCATTCCTCCTGCAATCTTCTCTAACGCTCCAATAAGATAAAGTGAGCCTGCACAAAACAATATCTGCCCCGGCTCCTTAACTGACAATGCATACGCATACGCATCCTCTATCTCCCCTATATTTGTAATCTTCACTGGCTGGCGCATCCTAACCGCTAATTGCCCAAATAGTTCTGCCAGCTCCTGCCTGTCTGCCCCTCGGCTTCCAGGAACAGATGTAATAATAATCTCCTGCCAATTGCCATGCTGCAGAAGTTCCTCGGCTGCACGCACGTAATCTTTCTCTTTCACCATGGAAAATAATAAGACCGACGGCCCCCGGGCAATACAGCCTGCCGCCTCCAGGAACCTTCTAATCCCATCCGCATTGTGCGCCCCGTCAAAATATATATCCGGCCTTACTTGCTGCATCCTGCCTGCCCAGCTTACGCCAAAAAAACCCTGGCGCATTGCTTTTTCCGTTATCCCCTCGCTTTGCGCAATACAGCCTGCCGCCTGGAAAGCCACTGCCGCATTCTGGGCCTGATACGGCGCAGCAAAAGGGATTTCCAATTTTGTAACAGTACCATCATAACCAGAAACATAGGAAAATGCAATCTTTTTTCCTGTGTTTAATAAAATTTTAACTTTATCTGAATAAACGGGATAAGCTCTGCACTTTAGCCTCCAAGCGTAACCTTCAACCACTTTGGCTGCCTGTGGGCAGGACGCATCATACACTACCGGGACGCCCGGCTTTAAAATCCCCGCTTTCTCCTCCGCTATCTCTTCCACCGTGTCCCCCAAAATCTCCGTATGCTCCAGGCTGATAGAAGTAATCACTGTAAGGAGGGGATGGTCCACAATATTCGTGGCATCCAACCGCCCCCCAAGCCCAGTCTCCAGCACCACATACTCGGCTTGATACCCTGAAAAGATAAGCATGCCAATAGCAAACACATATTCAAAAAAAGAAGGATGCGGCATTCCCTCCCGCACCATGGAACCCACTGCCTGCCTGACTGATTCCGCCGCCTGCACGAAACAGTCCCTCCCACAGGGCTGCCCACCTACACAAAACCGCTCCTCAATGCAGACAAGATGCGGGGAAGTAAACAGCCCCACACGCTTCCCGGCGGCTCTGAGGATGCTGTCAAGAAAGGCACACACGCTCCCCTTACCGTTGCTTCCTGCCACATGGATGACTTTGAAATTCTTTTGCGGATCACCCAAACGCCGAAGCAGCTCCCGGGTATGTTCCGGTTTATTTTTCTCAGTAAACCTGGGAATCTCCAAAATAGATTGCACCGTCTCTTTATAAGTCCTCATCGTCCTTCTTTTCCTCTGTACCTATTCGCAAAAGCGCCTTTTATTCATATGCAGTGCCAATTATAATACAGCTTCGAGTTGAAATCCAGCCCTAAATAAGGAAAAGGGCAATTTTTCGTATGACATTTTTCTACTTCTTATACCACGGGGCTCCATGTAGGGCTTAAAACATCCCTCTCTTGGGGTTTCCCTCCCCACCCCTTTTTAAACGATTTTTCTCAAAAGGGGGGCATGGTTTAAAGCCCCGGATATCACAAAAGAAATTACAAAAACAACCACACTGATTACCGGCACTGAAACAAAAGGCGAAAAAGATAATGCATGTAGCCCAAACAGCCTTTCCAATTCCTCCAAAACCAGGGCGTGGACCAAATAAGCCCCAAAACTATACTTTGATAAGACGCGCAAGGCTTTTTTTGCTTTATTAGAGACGGCACGCCCAGAAAATATATCTTTTATAAATATAAAAACCGCTATGCTTTCCAACATGACATTGACGGTAAGATTTCCATAAAACATCGTGTCCGCCTTTTGCCCCCAAACCGACAACAGGGACGTGCATACGATTGTTACGGCAAACCCGCATATCCCTAAAATATAAATAATATTTTTCACCCTTTTACTAATCTCTGTTTTGCTCAGATAATATCCTGCTACAAAATATCCAGCATATCCAAGGGTAAAATAAAATGACAGATACCCTACCATTTTTTTTGCCAACGAGCCGCCAAATGAAGATTTCAGCGATATAACCGCAATCGCCTGCGGGACAATAAAGGTAAACAGCAGGGCTAATGCCAGAAAATATTCCATATGCCTCCTGGATGGCGTTATCATCTTTACCAGCGGGACAATCATATACAGGCCCACAATCATATACAGGAACCACATATGGTAATGTCCCAGGAAAAATTCCTTAAACGCCTGCTTCCACCCGCAATGTGACACATAAATGCTGACAGCAGCGTAAAGTGCAGACCAGAAGACAAATGACAAAATAATCCGCGCTATATTTTTCTTATATATCTTTTTAATGTCGTGGTTCCCATTTAAAAACAAAGCTCCGCTTATCATCACAAAAATAGGCACTGACCATCTCACAATGCTGTCATAAACGTTAAAAACCTGCCATTCCCAGGTATCAACGCCCACTTTATGGTATTTCTGCGCCGAAACATGCAGGATAACTACCGCCAATGTGGCCAATACCCTCAAAAAATCAAAATACAGCGTCCTGTCTTTAAAATTATCCTTTAAATTCCCTTCACTGCTCACCTTTTTCCCTTCTTTCGCCTAATCTTATAAACAAAGAACAAAGCGGACAAGTCCGCTTCAGCTCCCTAAATCCCTCATTCTTGAGGGACTTGGACGGTTTGTTGCGCCGAGTGCGGTCACGCAGTGACATCTTCCATTCGCACGAGTGCGCATATTTATTTTTCCACTCCAAGCACAATTGCGGCGCAATAATTTCATCTTATGCAAATGCGCATAATTATTTTGTCATAAAAAAGACAAAATAGCTGGATTTTATAAAAAATCCAGCCATCGTTAAGCTATTCCCTTATACTGTCCGCCCTTTCAGGACTCTAACGCGCACATCAGAATCTTATCCTGCTCCCGGACAAATTCTAACCGTTTCTGCTGTTCTTTCACTAATACACGCAGCTCATCAATCTCTACCCTGACGCCGGGATATACATTGCCTGTGACCTTGACGGTACCGCCCCTGGCCCTCTCAATCTGATCCTGAAGCTTCTCAAGCTCCGCTTCATCACCTGCCAGCAGCGCTGTGTCACGTATCTTCACACGCAAGAGATCCGTCCTCCTGGGGTCGTTTTTCATATCTTTTAAGATCTTAAGCCCTTCTTCTATCTTGCTGAGATTGGTCTTTTCTATCTTAATCTTATTCTGCAAAACGCCAATCCTGCGCCTTGTCGCCATATCATTGCCAATCTTAACATGGGTCCTGACTTCGCCTTCACTGCCCAGCGTATCTACTTCAATGCTCTCAATCGCACCTACTTCGCCGCCAATGATGCTTGCTTTCTTGCCATTGAGGAGGATACTCTCCCCACAGGACACCTGGCAATTCAAAAATACGTCTGCTTGTATCGTGCCATTGGCATGTACCCTGGTATACTCAAAAAACTTAGCGGAAATATTCCCATTAGCGGTGATAGTGGCCCTAGAACCGCCCATAACCCCGCTCCTTAACACAATATCCTTCCCGGCCTCAATATTGGCGCTTTCCACAATGCCATCAACCGTCACGTTTCCAGTCGCTTTCACAGACAGACCGCTACAAACCGTGCCATGGATAATCACATCTCCACGGAAATCAATATTGCCCACAGATAAATCGGCGTCGCCATTAATTTCATAAACTGGTAAGATGACAATACGCTCGCCACTCATCTCAATCTTGCCGTCCATCAAAGATGTATAAACCAAACCATCCTCGGAACGCTCAAACCCCTTGCCGCGCAATGGGACTAAATCCCTCCCGCGCTTCGCAAGTACCGGCCTGCCCTTTAAGTCTGTGCCGTCTTGGCCCTGGACTGATTTATGGTACTCTGCAATCACCTGGCCCTGGGTAACAATCTCTACCATCTTGATGCTCCAGTAGTCCACTGAACCATCCGGCTTCAACTTAGGCTTCTTACTGAAATTCATGTCAAACTTATATTCATAATATCCATCTATACCATCTTTGGGCGCCTGGCCCTCCGCAACAAGGACTTCCTGGTCATAAACTTGCTGTGCGATCATTTGCTTGATTCTATCTTCCTTAATCCCAAAAGACACACCGTAAGTATTCAGCATAGCCAATATGTAATTGAAATTATGGACCTCCAACTCCGGCCTCGGCAGAAGCAGATAGGCCTTCATGTTGTCACGGCTTAATCTTATTTTGGGTTCATTTTGCGTTGAGGCTGCCATTACAGATCCCCCCTTTGCATGGAATTTCTGTCAAAAAAAGTACTATATACATATATATTACCAAGATTCCAGAATTTTTTCAACATGTTTTTCGTATTTCTAAATATTTCATAATTTTTTCATTTTTGCTACAGAATGCGGATAACAGGACTTGAACCTGCACGGGGTTGCCCACTAGAACCTAAATCTAGCGCGTCTGCCAATTCCGCCATATCCGCTCAAAAATACAGGGTATACACGTATATCCTGCATATTGCTCCTGCCTGCTGAATTCACAAGAAGACGCCTTGATTATAATATCAGACGGAGAAAAAGTCAAGGCAAAAATAATTTTTGTTCCAGTTTTTAATAGACAAATCCATATCCCATCCATGAAAGGCAAATATCCGCGGCTCCCTTGCGTACACTAGTGTACTGACACAATTATATCTGGTGATACTCCGCAGGATAATTTTACATCGGCAAGGCGTTTGAGGGAGGCGATGCGGTGGCATCGTTGACCGAAAACAACACAGTCCGATGGGAAATTAGGCAAGGAGGTTTGCCTGAATATAATCGTGTCAGTACACTATCCCAGGACAATAACCCCTAAAACCTCGCCCTGGTATTCCTTTATCAAGTTCAGCTCGGCATAAATTTCATCATACGTCGACATGCCCAACTGCTCCACCAGTATAATATGCCCGTTTTCCATGCCGGCATTGAGGGAAGGCACGTCGTACAGCATATTGCCTCCATCCTGAATTTTAATCCCGCATCCCTTAAGCTTCTGCTTAAGTTTATCCAGGAGCGCCTTATCCGCCCTCTCATATTCGCTTCCAGTCATAAAGACGCTGTCAAAACCATGTTTTTTACAGGAAAGCGCCACATTCGCGGATATTACTTCTATCTGCTGATCGGTTGTGGTTTTCTTCTTCCTCCTGTTTTTCAGCCTGAGGATAAAATCATCTATTACAGATAAAAAGCGCTTTTTCCCATTACCAGGAACCGCTATCTCCCCCAACAGGCGCACCCCATATAACCTGCCCATTTCTTCGGAGGACTGCAGCCTTACGGCAAAAATCATCTTGCATGCAGCCCAGGCGCACACAAGGAAAATCCCTAACATAGCCCCCAACACCATATACATAATGCTAAAGCCCGGCTCCTCCATTTCCTCTAAATCCTCTCCCCGCATTTCCCTCACTTCCATATCAAACAATGCCAACTGCTCATCCGAGAGGCTTTCCTTTATATTTTTCAGTTGTGTCCTTAGCGTTGTAACGGTATTGGAAATTGCATTCTTCCTATCTGCTAAAACAGTATCTACGACGGTGCTCTTAGACTCGTTTATCAGTTGAAGCTTATGGGAGCCGACTTCCTGGAAATCTGACGTTTTCTTTTCCAGCAGCGATTTTACCGCATCAGAAATTTTCTGCAGGTTTTCATCGTCCGCATAGCTGACCGTGAAATAAATCGTCCCCCTGTCGTCCCCACGCGGGCTCACCACAGATACCAGTTCCACAAAATCCTCCTGGCTAATCGGCAATGAAAGCTGCTCTATCACGCTTTTCGCCATCTCCCCGCCCGTAATATAGTTACTGTACATTGATATAAGCTCAGATGTGTAATCATGCTCTGAGTCCTTCGCATAATTGATGATATAATCCGACTGCAGGTAATACTGTAACTCAATAACCGGCTTCGCATAAGGGTCAATCTGCATTATTAATGATTTCTTCTGGTAATTCTCAAAATCATCAATCCTTTTTTGCATACTGACCGCAAATGTCAACTGCTCCAAATCTTTCGCTTTCAGCTCTTCCCTTAGCATTTCAACATCTGTATCCTGGGACGCATGGTAAGACCTCACGCTTAAAAAATATCTCAAGCCGCTCACTAATACGGCAAACAAAAGGCCAAAACATATCACCTTCCTCCAACTTTGCAAGATTTTCCAAAACAAATCCCCTAAATTTATCTCCCTCTCTGTCCTCTCCTGTGTTCCCATCCAAAGTTTCCTCCATAATTCCATTTATGCGGCGTAAATACTTCTAACAGCCTTACAATGACATCATTTTTCTTAAACATAATATACGCTTACATAATACTCAATTGGCTTTTTCCTGTCAACCTGCCAAACGCTTCCATCTGTTACAACCTCCAATATCTATATCCCAGCCCCTTAGCCTGGTTCCTGTCAAAAATTCCCTTGACATCAATCAATACCCTCGAGCTTAAAGGCATATCTTCCTTATACATTTGGGCGATTTCCTCCCAGCTCAGGCTTCTGAATTCATCATGCGCAACGGCTATTATCACACAATCTGCATCCTGGGCGTCTTTCATATCAGATAACTGAATGCCATACTCCATCCTTGCTGCCTTTTCATTCGCCCAAGGGTCTATTACAATGGGATTTACGCCATATTCCTGCAGCCGTTTGATGATATCCTCTATTTTGCTATTTCTGATGTCAGGGCAATTTTCTTTAAAGGTAAGCCCTAAAATAACTACTTTACTGCCTTTTGGGGCCCCTCCGGCCAATATTATCTGTTTTATGGCTGCATCGGCGACAAATGCCCCCATCTCATCATTCACTTTACGTCCTGACAAAATAATTTGGCTATGATACCCTAATTTCTCCGCTTCATACGTAAAATAATAGGGATCTACGCCAATACAATGCCCTCCGACCAACCCTGGCCTGAACCCAAGGGCATTCCATTTCGTATCCATCCCATCCACAACTTCATTTGTATCGATGCCCATGCGGTCAAATACGATTGCCAGTTCATTCATAAAAGCAATATTGATATCTCTTTGGCTATTCTCCGCTACTTTTATGGCCTCTGCTGTTTTTATCGTTGATACCGGGTAAGCCCC
>CATLBW010000107.1 GCA_949879775.1 uncultured Lachnospiraceae bacterium | reverse complement strand
CCGTTAATGAGATTTTATATTTTTTAGGTCTTGCCATAAGAATCACCGCCGTTTCTTTTAGTATATCACGAAACGACTTCGCAAACCAGCAATATTTAACTATTTATCAATGATACAGTACACTAGTGTACTGTGGGAATGTAGTGAAACGAAGATACTCCCAAAGTATTGGAGGCCGATCACAATTAAGATTGCAATTGCAGAATGAGAAATGGAAGAACCAGTTCCTATAAGTTAGGGCGCTGGTTCTTTTTTGTTGCTGGGGTATTGGGCGGTGTGATATACTTATGATGATATAAAAAATGGTGTTTAGGCTTGTGCACATTCAAAATAGAAATATCAATCTGGCGGGCAGAAAAATATTGGCTGCGTGGTAAGGAATTTGATTGGAAAATATAGAGAAATGCAGGGAGGTTTTTGTATGTCTGAAAGATTAACCTGGGAGGAGATTCAGGAAAGATACCCAGACCAGTGGGTAGGATTAGTAGAGGTAGAATATGAACCAGATAATGATGCAACGATAAAGACCGCAATTGTGAAATATACAGATAAGTCAAAAAATGAGCTGACAAGGATGCAGATTCAGACAAATGGAGAAGTTTTGGGAAGATACACAACGCCGGATCATGTTTTTCAGCTAGGAGTAGTGGGGTATTTCGGATGAGACAATTTACATTGAATATGAACATAAAATACCAAAGACCAATTGTTGAACTGAAGACATGGCATAATTTTGAGGCATTGTTGGATACGGGTGCATTTTTTCCTATTTGGACAACCGATGAAACGATACTTGAAATGCTAGGCGGGACATTTTTAAGGAAGGATATTACTTTTAGCGGTTTTGGTGGAAGGACGAAAGGAAATTTATACAAGTTGCAAAGTATGGTAATCGGTGATTTGATTTTCCCTAATGCGCATATTGTAGCCTGCAAAGATTTGCAGGACGTCCCTTTTCAGCTAATTTTAAGCGCGACAATGTTCCAAAATTTGATTTACGAAATTGATGATAAAAACCATCGGCTCAATGTCACAATACCGGATGATGAAAGTAATGTAAGGAACCTTAGGATTGAAGATGCAAATGGCAGATTGCATATATTGTGCCATTCTGCCTGAAAAATAGTCTGGTTCATAGGAACAGCAGCAGGAAAATAAGGTTTCCAAATGAGTTAGGTAAAATAGTTTGCGTTTTATGGGAAAAGTGTGAGGTTCTTCTGGAACGTGCATATTTTATAGGAACCTTGACGTGTAGGTTGAATTTTCCAGATATCTGCCGCCGGGGTATGGCTGTGTTTGTCCCCTGCGACCGACCAGGCGGCGAAGCTGGCAAATATGGGAGAAAGTGGTTGGGAATTGTATTTTAATTGGGGAATGGAAAAATTTACCATCAGAAGACGAAAAGTAAAATTTTAGAGAATTTTTATTGCCTATTTCATTCGTTATGTATTATAATAAGGGACAGGAAGTCAATATTTCCCATTTCCCGGCGGCAATGCGGTGTTTTTGCGCCAGGCAGGGAAATCTTCACTTCAGAAAAAGAATAAGGAAAAGAGGTTAAAAAAATGAGCAAAATCGATTTGAGCAAGTACGGCATTACCGGAACCACAGAGATTGTTCACAATCCTTCTTATGAGGAGTTGTTTGCGGAAGAGACAAAGCCCGATCTGGAAGGTTATGAGAAGGGACAGGTCAGCGAACTTGGCGCAGTTAATGTAATGACAGGTATCTACACAGGCCGTTCCCCCAAAGATAAGTTCATCGTTATGGATGAGAATTCCAAAGACACTGTATGGTGGACTTCCGATGAATATAAGAATGATAACCACCCAGCAACCAAGGAGACTTGGGACGCAGTGAAGAAGATCGCCCAGAAGGAGCTTTCTGACAAGAGATTGTTCGTAGTGGACGCTTTCTGCGGTGCGAACAAGGATACCCGCATGGCAATCCGTTTTATTATGGAAGTGGCATGGCAGGCTCATTTTGTAGCTAACATGTTTATCATGCCCACTGCTGAGGAGCTTGAGAACTTTGAGCCGGATTTCGTTTCCTTTAACGCTTCCAAGGCTAAGGTTGAGAATTATGAGGAATTAGGCCTGAATTCTGAGACGGCTGTTGTCTTCAATATCACAAGCCGTGAGCAGGTAATTATCAATACCTGGTATGGCGGAGAGATGAAGAAAGGTATGTTCTCCATGATGAACTACTACTTGCCGCTCAAGGGCATCGCTTCCATGCACTGCTCCGCTAACACCGATATGAACGGTGAGAATACGGCAATCTTCTTCGGCCTTTCCGGAACAGGTAAGACAACATTGTCTACCGACCCGAAACGTCTTCTGATTGGTGATGACGAGCATGGCTGGGACGACAACGGCGTGTTCAACTTTGAAGGCGGCTGCTATGCAAAAGTAATCAACCTGGACAAAGAGTCTGAGCCGGATATTTACAATGCGATTAAGAGGAATGCCCTCCTTGAGAACGTTACGCTGGATGCTGACGGCAAGATTGACTTTAATGATAAGAGCGTAACGGAGAACACCCGTGTATCTTATCCGATTGACCATATCGAGAAGATTGTACGCCCTGTTTCTTCTGCACCGGCAGCAAAGAATGTAATTTTCCTGTCAGCAGATGCGTTTGGCGTGCTTCCTCCGGTTTCCGTACTGACCCCGGAGCAGACACAGTATTACTTCCTGTCCGGCTTTACGGCTAAGCTTGCAGGAACAGAGCGAGGGATTACAGAGCCTACGCCTACGTTCTCCGCTTGCTTTGGGCAGGCATTCTTAGAGCTGCATCCGACCAAGTATGCGGAAGAGCTTGTTAAGAGGATGGAGAAGAGCGGCGCTAAGGCATACCTTGTAAACACTGGCTGGAATGGCACAGGTAAGCGTATCTCGATTAAGGACACCAGAGGAATCATTGATGCTATCCTTAACGGGGATATCCTTAACGCTCCGACAAAGAAGATCCCATTCTTTGATTTTGAGGTTCCGACAGAGCTTCCGGGCGTTGATCCTGCAATTCTTGATCCGCGTGACACTTATGCTGACGTTTCTGAATGGGAGAATAAGGCAAAAGACCTTGCACAGAGATTCATTAAGAACTTTGCGAAGTATGAAGGCAATGACGCTGGTAAGGCCCTTGTATCAGCAGGACCTAAGGTTTAATCTTACCTGTATGGCAGGGGTTTAGGTGCCTTCCCCAAAGGCTATAATTGAAGGGATGCTAAGCATCCCTTCTGAAAGCAAAAGCGGTAGGAACCCGCTGCTTTTGCCAATATATATTTTTGTAAAAGAGGCTTCCTGTGATTGATTTGGATCATAGGGAGCCTCTTTTTTGGATGGACTGGCATGTGCACGAGGGCAAGCCGGCCTATCATCCTATTTCAGGAAAAAACGGACCAGCTTTTCGTGGATATTTTTGTAGGGCTGATAGCGCATGGGCAAGTCTAGCCAGGTTTTCTTATCCACGATGCTTTTGTAGTGGGAAAAGGTATCAAACCCTTCCTTTCCATGATAGGAACCCATGCCGCTTTCGCCAAAACCGCCAAATCCCAGCTCGCTGGTGGCAAGGTGGATGATGGTGTCATTGATGCAGCCCCCGCCAAATTCGCATTGGGCAGTGATCTTCCTGGCAATTTGTTTGTCAGATGTGAAAATATATAATGCCAGGGGATGCGGCATACTGTTTATTTTTTGGATAGCATCGTCGATGGAGCTGTAGGTGAGCGTCGGCAGCAGCGGACCAAATATTTCTTCTTTCATGACTGCGTCCGAGAAAGATACATGATCCATAACGGTTGGCTCGATGCGCAGCCTTTTTTCGTCAGCTTGCCCGCCATGGATAATTTTCCCTGTGTCCATCAGGCCTGATATCCGCTTAAAATGTTTTTCATTAATTATTTTTCCATAAGTTTCATTTTCCAGGGGAGCGTGCCCGAACTGCAGCGTAATCTGGTTCTTGATTTCTTTCAGCAAGGCTTCCTTGATTGACACATCGCAGTAAATATAGTCGGGAGCCACGCAGGTCTGCCCGCAGTTGAGGAATTTGCCGAAGACAATCCGTTTTGCCGCCAGTTTGAGGTTGGCGCTTTTTTCAACGATACAGGGGCTTTTGCCGCCCAGTTCCAAAGTGACTGGGGTAAGGTTTGCCGCCGCGTGCTGCATGACTTCTTTTCCCACGGATTGGCTGCCGGTAAAGAAAATGTAGTCAAAGCGCTGGTTTAAAAGACAGGTGTTTTCTTCACGCCCGCCGGTGATGACAGAGATATATTTGCTGTCAAAACAATTTCCAATTATATCGGAAATAATACGGCTGGTGTGTGGGGAATATGCGCTTGGCTTTAGCACTGCCGTATTTCCAGCCGCTATGGCGTCCACCAGAGGCTCCATAGTCAGCAGGAAGGGGTAATTCCAAGGGCTCATAATCAATACTGCCCCATAAGGGGAAGGTTTTTTAAAACTTCTGGAATGGAATTGTGAGAGCGGCGTGCGAACGCGTTTTTCCCTGGCAAAGGAATGGATATGGCTCAGCATATAGCGGATTTCACTGAGGACTAACCCGATCTCACACATATAGCTTTCAAAGCGGCTCTTCCCTAAATCCTTGTGGATATACGCGGCAATATCATCCTCATATTTATTAATATAGGTTTTGAGTTTCCTAAGGGCGTTAATCCGGTAGTCAGCGCTTAAGGTCGATCCGGAAAGGAAAAAAGCTCTCTGCATTTCCGTTATTTTTTTTATTTGCTCTTCTTTCATAATTAAATCCATCCTTAATATAATAATTAGACAGTAGATAGTCTGGGGAAATTTAATTTCCCATTGTTTAGTCCATGAGCAGATAGTAGAATCGTTCTAACTCTTTCGCATTCATCAACACAGGAACCGGATAGAGGGGGTTTGCCTCCTTATCGGCATAGCGGGAAAGCTTTGCGATATCCTCTTCCTGAATCTCTGGGATTGTATTTCCAATATCAAATCGTTTTTTCATTTTATTAATAGCTTCGATAAATTGCAAGGCTGCTTCCTCATGGGTGGCGCCTTTGTCTGCGACGCCTGCTTTCACTGCTAATTGGTATAATTTCTTGTGGATGCTTTTGCCGTAGGATTCGAGGACAAAGGGAAGGAGGACGGCATTTGCCAGCCCATGGGGCACATTGTATTGCCCTCCCAGGGAATGTGCAACTGCGTGGACATACCCAACGTAAGATTTTGAGAATGCGCAGCCGGCATAAAAGGAGGCTTTGAGCATGTTGCGCCGGGCGTCAATATCGCTGCCGTCTGTATAAGCATGGTCCAGGTTTTCAAAAATAAGCTGTACGGCGAGCAAGGCGTTTTGCCTTGTGCCATGGGTAGTGGAGTTGCCGATGTAGGCTTCTACCGCATGGGTCAGGGCGTCCATCCCGGTGGCCGCGGTGATTGCAGGGGGAAGGCTGAGGGTAGTTTTGGGATCGAGGACGGCATATTTGGGGATTAAAGGAAAATCGTTGATTGCATATTTATGCCTGGTTTGGGAGTCTGTGATTACTGCCGCTAAAGTAGTCTCGCTCCCGGTCCCGGCGGTTGTCGGTATGGCAATCAATAGCGGAAGTTTTTTATGTACTTTTAAAATGCCCTTCATTTGGGCGAGGGATTGTTTGGGCTTGGCTATCCTGGCGCCGACCGCTTTGGCGCAGTCCATGCTGGAGCCGCCGCCGAAGCCGATGATAGCATTGCAGCCTTCCGTAAGGTACAGGCTTACCGCTTCATCAACGTTGGCTGTGGTGGGGTTGGCGACAGTCTTATCGTAGATTGCGTATTTGATGCCGTTTGCTGAGAGCGTCCGTTCTAAACGCGTGGTAAGGCCAAGCTTGCAAACGCCGGCGTCCGTGATGATTAATACACTGTTGTTTTTATGTTTTTTGAGGATTTCCGGGATTCCCTTAATGCTTTTGATAATTTTAGGCTTCCGGTATGGAAGGAAGGGGATGGCAACCTTAAGCGCTGCCTGGAATGTCCGGCAATAAATCTTTCTTATAATATTCATTTAATGGCTCCTCTCTGTATTCGTACAGGTTATTGGGTTTAGTTCGTTGCAAAGCTGGCTGAGGTTATCAGAAATCAAGAATAACACGCGGTAGAATATTTCCCGTTCTTCCTCTGTGACGCCATTGCCGCCCATTTCCGTGGCATGGAGGATCATGCGGTTTACGGCATGGGCGTATTGCCTGCCCTTTTCGGTCAATAATGCTTTAGCGCGGTATTTTTTGTCAGCGCCGGATTCATAATAAATGAAACCGCCATGCGTAAGATCGGATAATATCCTTGAGATGCCTGCCTTGTCTTCCTTACAAATATTGCATAAATCGGCTGCAGCAAGTCCGTCTGGATTTCTGGACAAATAATAAATGCACATGACGTGCGTGCCTTTTAAGCCAATTTCATGCATTTGGTATTTTTTAATGCGCTGGATGTTTTTGTAAATCTGTGCCACCCCAAGCGTTAGTTTTTCAAAACGGTCGATCATACAAAAACCTCATTTCCCTAAATGGATATGTTTTTATCCGTTGTGATTGATTTCAAACAGAATATAGCAGACAGAAGTTGATTTGTCAACAAAAATGATGGGACTAAATGGCGTGCCTATAAAAATAAGAAGGGGAATTTTTAAGAGAAAATTTGGGAAGCATGGGTTTTTGCTTGTCTATGTGCTGGAAAGATGGTATGATGTGCTCAGAAGGAGTCGAAGGGAGAATCTCTATGCATGCAGGGTCTATGTGTATATCGTGTATATTATCAAAAGAAGAACGGGCAATCAGGGAGTTTGCAGATGAGGAGAAGAAATCTGAGTATATGCACCAGGTATTGGGAATCTTACATAAATATGCCCAGACGGAATCCTCTCCGGGCCTGACCGAGCGTTTGGAAAAGCTATATCGGGATTTTTGGAATGTTGCGAAGGATTATAAAGCGCAGAAACAAAAATACAACCAATTGCTCTTGCGGATGGAGCATGACATCGAACGGAAGATACAACAGTCTGCCGACCCCTTAGAAGCATGCATCAAGTATGTGTGCGCGGCAAATTATATTGATTTTTCCGCAGTGGATGACGTAAATGAAGGGACGCTGGGGGAGCTGCTGGATCAGGCGGCAAGCCAGGATATCCCCAAAGAAGAGTATGGGCGGTTTCGGGAGGATCTGCAAAATGCCGGGAGCCTGGCTTATTTAACGGATAATTGCGGTGAGGTTGTCTTGGACAAATTGTTTATCAGGCATATGAAAGGCTATTTTCCGCAACTGCAGGTCACTGCTGTAGTCAGGGGCGCAGACGTCATCAATGATGCGACGATGGAGGATGCGAAAGAGGTTGGGCTGACCGAGGTTGCGGCGTGTGTCGGCAATGGGAATGCAGCGCCAGGAACCATAATCAGCAGGTTGAGCAGTGAAGCAAAAGAGATATTATATAATGCTGATATAATTATATCAAAGGGGCAGGGGAATTTTGAGAGCCTTTATGGAGAAAAATTGAATCCCTACTATTTGTTCTTATGCAAATGCGAGCTGTTTGTCAGGAGGTTCCATATGAAGCAATACCAGTCTGTATTTGTGAGGGAGGAACGGCTGGGGTTTAACCGCTGAGCTAGGCATATTCCGCTATGGTGCGTCTTACTGAAGGGAGGTATGCCCTCCCAAATAGGTTCAGGTGGTTTAAAAGATGGTAGAGGTTGTACAGGCCGCGGCGCTCCTGGTAGCCTGGCTGCATAGGGGCCGCTTCCTGGTAGGAGCCATAAAAAGCCGGAGGGAACCCGCCGAAAAGCTCTGTCATGGCGATATCGGCCTCCGCATGGCCAACAGAGCAGGCAGGGTCGATGAGCCATGCTTTATTGTCATTTCCCGTCATATAATTTCCGGACCATAAATCACCATGCAAAAGCGAGGGGTATTTTGGCTCTATCAGATATTTGCCGAGGTTATCGAGCAGACGGGTGATTTTTTGCCAATCTGAGCGGTCAAAGAACTTGGAGGCAGACTGAAACTGGGGTTCTAGCCGGCAGTCGCGGAAAAATGAAACCCAGCTTTTGTGCGGCGTGTTGATTTGTTTCCCGGCGCCGATGTAATTATCCTCGATGAAGCCGAATTTCCCCTGCGGCACATAGCCTGCGGCGGGGGCTTGGTGCATAGCGGCAAGCTCTTGGGCAAATGTCTCCCAATAGTCCGCAATGCGGCATTTCCTATTTAAGTATTCCATCAGCAAAAAAGATTTGCCATGGTCTGTCCCGCTGCAAAGGATGTGCGGCGTGCCGATTGCCTTAGTCTGTGCAATAGCATCCAGCCCGACGGCTTCCGCGTGGAAAAATCCAATGTTTTCCAGTTTGTTGGATTTCATGAAAATATGTGAGCCGTCTGACAATGTCAGGGCAAAAGCCTCATTGATGTCGCCGCCGGGAATCCTGGCAGAGTGTGCAATTTTGACGTTATTGCCGAACAGGGAAGCCAAGGCGTCGTCTATAGAGGCGAAATGTTGTGGTTTTGTGAAAGTCATGAGGGGGTCACGCTCCTTTGCCATAAAATGTTTGTATGCAGATACTTACGGCAGATTTATCTGACGCTCAGTATATGATACTCTAAGGAGCCAGGGATTGCAAGGAATCTGCAGGTTAAAAATCAACAAATGGAGGTACGACATGATGAAGAGGGTTCTCTTAGCCATGGGTATGCTGGCGTTTTTGCTGACGCTGTTGAATATGGCAGAACTTAGTGAGAATGCAAGAAGGGACATACAGAAGGAGACAGATATAAGCATGGGCATGGATGAGCGCAGGCTTTACGTTGGCTCAGACGGTTTTTTGGACAAGATTTTGGCGGAAGAGGACAAAAACACGCTGACCTCAGCCCTTGAAATTGATGAAAATGAGGTCTACTCGTTCCTTCAAGGCCCCAGGTCATGGGGCGAGGGCATCCCCTGGTCTGGGGAGTGGGCCACGTTTACGGTCGATGGGAACCCTTTCGGCGGTTTTGGCTGTGGCTTGTGCTGCCTGGCAAATATATACGATACGTTGTCGCCATATGAGGTATCGCCCTGGGATATGTGCGAGTATGCAAGGACAGTTACCAATTATACGCCGACGGGCGAGGCAGGGGCCATTGGCTGGGACTATATGAAAAAGACCCTGCAAAGCTGCGGATTCACTTGCGGCTTATTTTGCAAGCCGCAGTCTTATGACCAATTCCGTATGCAGATGAAAAGCACGGCGTCGGCTATCGTGCTGATTAGCAGCGGCGAGGATGACACCTACTGGCAGAACACGCCGGGGCATTATGTGAATATCTGGTTGTACAACGATTATGATGAGACCGTGTTTTTGGCTGAACCGGGGAATCCTGAGAATAACAGGGGGCGTATCCCGCTGCGCTACATTTATGATGCGTTGAAAACAGTGAGCAGCTACCAGTATTTGGCAGTGGGGGGATATTGGGAGAATATGAACCAGTGGAAAGCAGATGGCATTGATGAGGTTTGGAACCGCCCGGAGGGCTTGCAGTAATAGTTTCCCCCTGTATAAAAAGATAGCAGGGAACTATTGACAAAATGGGGGAATATGCTAAACTTATTAGTGGCGCGAAGAAGTAGAAAAGGAAGGTTTTATACGTGGAGAAACAGGCATTATCAATTTTAGTTGAAAATACACCAAATGTGCTCAGTCACGTTTCTGGTCTGTTCAGCCGCCGGGGCTATAATATTGACAGCATATCGGCTGGCGTGACGGCAGACCCAAGGTTTACAAGGATTACGATTGTTTCAAGCGGTGATAAGCTTATTTTAGAGCAGATTGAGAAACAGCTTGCCAAGTTGGAAGACGTGGTTGACATTAAGAAGCTAGAGAGTGGGAATTCTGTATGCAGGGAGCTAATTTTGATAAAAATCAGCGTCAAGAGCACGGAGCGGCAGGCAGTGATATCCCTGGCAGAGATTTTTAAGACTAAGATTGTGGATGTGACGAATGACTCCATGATGATTGAGCTGATTGGCAGCCAGAGCAAGCTGGATGCATTCTTGGAGCTGCTGGAAGGTTACGAGATCTTGGAGTTGGCAAGGACAGGCATTACAGGGTTGACAAGGGGATCGTCGGACGTCAGGATGTTTGACTAGGATAACGTTTTGGCAGATACCATTGTCTGTTGGTATACTTATGCACAAGGACAGGGGGCGCTTGGCGTTTTCCTGTTTGTCCGGCAATTTTACAGTGATTTGCCGGGGAATCATAAAAATTTAGGAGGATAAAGAAATGGCAATCGTAAAAGCAAAACAGGTTAACGGATCTGGTTCTATAACAGAAGCAATTGAATTGTTAAAGGAGTTTGATCCTGCATCTACATTAAGTATCGAAGGCGATGCTC
>CATLBW010000106.1 GCA_949879775.1 uncultured Lachnospiraceae bacterium | reverse complement strand
CAAGGGAAAAAATACTGTGAAAGCCACAAAATCCTCAATGAGGAATTAGAGCTGGCTGTATTGGATTCCCTGAAAGGGCAGATAGCAAGCATCCTTACAGAGGACAATATAAATGAGCTGCGCCAGTGCGGGACCTCTGGGCCGCACAGGGGGGATATCCCAGGGCAGGTTGAATTATTAGAGGGGCAAATGGAGAAAATACAGAAATATAAGAAAGGGGCTTTTGAAAAATACCTTGACAATGTTATAATGGAATCTGAATACAGGGAATATATGGAGCAATATGACAGCCAGCTCAAGGAGATAAAACGCCATATCCTGGCTCTGTCGGGAGGCATAGAGGGAGCACAGCAGGGCATGGGGGCTTTGCCGGATGGCTTAATGCCTGCAGGGGAGGGCGCATTCGTAAAGCGGGATAAGGAAAATGCCAGCCTGGATGATTTGCTGGGCTGCATGGGGTTGGATAAGCTGGACAGGCGGCTTGTTGTGGAATTGATTGATAAAATAGAAGTAGGGGCGGATGGAGAACTGGCAATTTACTATAAATTCAGGAAACCATGCAGGGGCTTCCTTTAAAGCGTGGAGGAAGCCATTTGCTGGCGCGGGGGGTTCCCCAACCGATAGGAAGCACATGCGTCGTTGGCACTGGCAACGGAGATGCATTTGAGCATGGTGTCAACGGTCTGCGTCTCGCCAGGCTCTAAAAATACCTGGGAGCCGCCCATGCTGGCAGCATATTCGGAAACCGTCACCGTGTCGCCCAAGGAAATTTTCCCTTCTTCCAGGGCGTCAAAAATCAGGATCATAGTCATGATCTTGGTGATGCTTGCCGGATGCCGTTGCATGTCAGGCTCTTTTTCATAGACGACCTGGCCGGTGGAGGCTTCCATCAGCACCACGGACGGGGCGGAGACGGAGAGTTCCGCCGCTGCGGTTTTGTTTTCGTCCCCAGCTTCCGTATCGGTTTGGGGGTGTGTTGCGGTTTCCATATCGGCGTTTGTCCCGCTCTCGGTTCCGGTTTCCGTATCGGCGTTTGTTCCACTTTCATCTGCGGTTTTTGTACCGGCGTTTGTTCCACTTTCGGTCCCATTTCCCATACCAGGCTCGCTCCCGGAAGGGGCGGCGGGCAAAACAGATGAAAACAGCAGAGTGATTGATAACAGCAAAGATAAAATACAACGCATGGCATAACCTCCGGGAATGAGGCTGCTGCAAAGTATTCACTGTTTTGCAAACACCCTCATAATAATATATTACAGTGTAAGCGAAGGGCATGGACGATATGATAATTTTGGCGATAATTTTATTTGTAGTACTTGTTTCTATTCTCTGGCAGCGCTGGGAGCTTGGGAAATTTGAGGTTACCCATTACGCCGTCCCATCAGCAAAAATAAAATCTCCAGTTTCGGTGGCTGTGATTTCGGATTTGCATGGCTTCTCTTATGGGGAGCAAAACCACAGGCTGCTGGAAGAGACGGCGAAGATAAATCCCAAGGCAATTTTTATTCCCGGCGATTTGTTGGTAAGCAAATATCCGCGTACTTATGCGAGCGCGCTTGAAACCTTGGCGAAATTGGTGAAAATTGCCCCCGTATATTACAGCTATGGCAACCATGAGAGCCGGCTGCGGGAGGAGGAGTGCGTGAACCACGAATTGTTTGGACAGTATATGCGCGACGTACGCGCGCTGGGGGTGACAGTGATGGGCACAGAGACGCGCAGTATTTCCCTGGGGGAAAACCAGGTCATGCTGTCTGCCTTGGAGTTGGAATTGGATTATTATGAAAAGGGTTCTATAGCACCCATGGAAGCGTCATATATGCAAGGGCATCTGCCGCTTGTGGAACCAGAAAAGTTTCAGGTTTTGCTTGCCCACAACCCTGCTTATGCAGAGCATTATGCCAGGTGGGGGGCGGACGTCACCTTTTGCGGGCATAACCATGGCGGCCTTGTCCGCATTCCCGGGATTGGGAGCCTGGTTTCCCCACAATGGACGTTATTCCCCAAATATGATGCGGGCAAGTTCGAGATAAGCGGACGTTCTGTGATTGTTAGCCGCGGGCTGGGCACCCATACGTTCCACGTGCGGGTGTTTAACCGGGCAGAGCTTTTGGCAGTGGAGTTTCAGCCCAAACGGCAGCAGGCATAAGTTATCGCATATTGGGCTATGGAAAATATGTAACAGATGAGGGCGTCAAAGCCGCCCATGCCGTACAGGCTTGATACCCGAATGGAAAGAATGGAGGAAGCATATGGGAATTTTAGGAGCAATCATGGTTCCGCATCCGCCGTTAATCATACCGGATGTGGGGAAAGGGGAAGAGCGCAAAATTCAGCGGACAATTGACGCTTACCAGGAAGCGGCGCGCAGGGCCGCGGCGCTTATGCCGGAAACAATCGTCCTGATATCGCCGCATCAAATAATGTACGCCGATTATTTCCACATATCGCCAGGGAAGGGCGCCAAGGGGGATTTCGGGCAGTTTGGCGCAGGGAAGGTGAAGATAGAGGCAGCGTATGATACGGAATTTGTGCATACATTGTGCAGGCTGGCATCTTTGAGGGGACTGCCTGCGGGAACCGAAGGAGAGAAGAAAAAACAGCTTGACCATGGAACGATGGTCCCTTTATACTTCATAAACCAGAGCCTCAAAAATTACCGCCTGGTGCGCGTTGGCTTGTCAGGGCTTCCGTTTACCAGGCATTATGAGCTTGGGCAGTGCATCAAGGAGGCGGCAGGGCAGTTGGGGCGCAGGACGCTGCTTATTGCCAGCGGGGATTTGTCGCACAGGCTGAAAGAGGACGGGCCATACGGCTATCACAAGGAGGGCCCGGCGTATGACGAGCGGGTTATGCGTGTGATGGGACAGGCGGCATTTGGGGAACTGTTGGAGTTTGGCGAAGATTTCTGCGAAAAGGCAGGCGAATGCGGACACCGTTCCTTTACGATCATGGCAGGCGCCTTGGATCGTACAGCCGTCCAGGCAACAAGCCTTTCTTATGAGGGGCCTTTTGGCGTCGGCTACGGAGTATGTGCATATGAGATAAAGGGGGATGACGCGTCGCGCAGCTTTAAGGAACAGTATGAAGAGAGGGAAAGGGCGCGTATTATGGAACGAAGGGCAAAAGAGGACGCTTATGTACAATTGGCGCGCAAGGCGGTGGAGGCTTATGTGCGCAGGCGTGAGGTTTTAGAAGTCCCGGGGGACTTGCCAAAAGAGATGTACGAAGAGCAGGCGGGAGCGTTCGTCTCCATCAAGGAAAACGGCGCGCTGCGCGGCTGCATCGGCACGATCCAGGCAACCCAGGCATCTATCGCAGAAGAAATTATAGGCAATGCAATCAGCGCGTCTACGAGGGACTACCGGTTTTCCCCGATTGAGGAGGACGAGCTTGATAAACTGACTATCAGCGTAGACATATTGGGGGAGCGCGAGCCTATTGCCTCAGCAGATGAACTTGACGTCCTGCGCTATGGGGTGATTGTGACGAAGGGGAATAAACGCGGGCTGCTGCTGCCCAACCTGGAGGGCGTGGACACCGTGGAGGAGCAGATTGCCATCGCCAAACGCAAGGCGGGCATCGGCATAGCGGAAAAGGCTGCGCTGGAACGGTTTGAGGTGGTCCGGCATTATTGAGGCTTGCTGCTGCAAACATTATGGGAGGATAAGGTGATAACATGGGAACTGTATGTCAGGTGTGCATGCACCATTGTGATTTAGGGCCCGGGCAGATTGGGCTATGCAAAGCAAGGAAAAATAAAGACGGGACGGTGGTATGCGCCAATTACGGACATGTCACTTCCCTTGCCCTTGACCCTATAGAGAAGAAGCCGCTTAGGATGTTTTGCCCTGGGAGCATGGTCCTATCGGTGGGCAGCTATGGCTGCAACCTGCGCTGCCCATTTTGCCAGAACCACCAGATTTCCATGGCTGGCGGTGATATGGCGGATTCCATATACCTTTCCCCGGAAAGGCTGGCGGCGGAAGCGGCAGCCGCAAGGAGGCGGGGGAATATCGGGGTGGCTTTTACCTATAATGAACCGCTGGTGGGCTGGGAGTATGTGCGTGACACAGCCAGGCTGGTAAGGGGGGCCGGCATGAAGAACGTGCTGGTTACAAACGGGACGGCGCTCCCTTGGGTCCTCGATGAGATTTTGCCATATATAGACGCTATGAATATCGATTTAAAAGGGTTCCGTGAAGACCATTACCGGATGCTTGGCGGGGATTTGCAGGTTGTGAAGGAATTTATCGTCCGGGCTTTGGCAAAGTGCCACGTAGAACTGACTACGCTGGTTGTGCCAGGGCAAAATGACAGCGCCTCGGATATGGAGGATGAGGCGCGGTGGATTGCCTCCATAAACAGTGGGATACCCCTTCATATCAGCCGTTTTTTCCCCAGATACCATATGATGGATGCGCAGGCAACAGCGGTTGAGGATGTGTATTCCCTGGCAGACGTAGCGCGCAAGTATTTGAAAAACGTGTTTGTCGGGAATTGCTGACGGATTTCTGTAACAGTTCAGCTTTCAAATTTGCAATCGCAGTTTTTCTATCGGCTGTCTGCGTTTCATGAATATAAATATTTATGGGAAGATTTTGTTATCTTACAAATTCCCCTTCCTATGCCTGCGGCAGACTAATCCGGGATTCCTAGTATCTCTAACTCCGGGGAGGGACTGTTGATATTAATTTCCCCAATTCAAAACTCGCGTTTTCCTACTGGTTTATAGAATATCGCCATCGGAAATGTTTTTTCCGGGGTAGGAAGGCCTTTGTAAGTTTTCCTTACCAGCGGCATAAGGGCACCAATGGGTATGCCGGGTGAACTGTCTGAGGGGTTGCCACAACAGAAATCTCATATACCCCATAGTATTTTATGTGGCAATCCCGAGTTTCAGAGGCATACCCTAACCGAAGGTGTCCGTTGCCGCTGTTAGGAAAACAAGAAGGGCTGTCCGTGAGGAAAAACCATTTCCGCTATGGCGATAAATATAAACAGTAAGGAAAACGCTCAGACAGTTGAGATTGGGGAAATACATCCAGTCCCTCTCCCGGAGGCAAGAGATACACGCAATCCCTCAAATGTCTGCCTTATGGCATAGGAAGGGAAATTTGCAGAACCATAAATCTTCCCATAAATATTTTTTTAATTTTCTCAGACAGCCGATGTGGAAACTTTGAAAAATTTGACAGCCGAACTGTTACGGATTTCCTAGTTGTGGACAAAAAACCCCTTGCAAAATTTTCCTGATGCGGTTAAAATGGTAGGCAGTGTGGTTTCGTGGGGGTAATGGGAATGGATTTAAAAGTAAAGCTGCAAGTCTTTGAGGGTCCCTTGGACTTGCTCTTGCACCTTTTGGAAAAAAATAAAGTAAATATATATGATATCCCAATCGTGGAGATTACCAACCAGTATATGGAGTACATAGGTGAGATGCAGCGCCATGACCTGAACATAGTCAGTGAATTTTTGGTGATGGCGGCTACGCTTTTGGATATTAAGTCGCGCATGCTGCTGCCCAAGGAGGAGGCCGAGGAGGAAGAGCAAGACCCCAGGGCCGAGCTGGTGCAGAAGCTTCTTGAGTACAAGATGTACAAATGCATGTCTTATGAGCTTAAAGACCGCCAGATAGACGCCCAGCGGGTATTGTTTAAAGCGCCTACGATTCCCAAGGAGGTCCGTCAGTATGAAGCGCCGGTGGATTTGCAGGAATTGATGGCGGACGTTACCATCAGGCGCCTCAATGATATTTTTAAATCCGTGATGCGCAAAAGGGAGGACAAGATTGACCCCATCCGTTCCCGCTTTGGCAGGATTGAGAAAGAAGAAGTGTCCTTGGAGGAACGCATGGGCTATCTGGAACAATATGCCCTGACGCACCGCAGGTTCAGTTTCCGCGGGCTTTTGGAGGCGCAGAGCAGTAAGATGGAAATTATAGTTACGTTTCTGTCGATATTAGAGCTGATGAAGGTCGGGAAAATCCATATTTTCCAGGAGCATATTTTTGACGATATTTTTGTTGAGTCTAAGATTGCCGCGTAAATGTTGTGTAAAAGATGATATGGAGATACTATGAATGCAGAGCAATATGAAGCGATTATAGAGGGAATCCTCTTTGCCATGGGGGAATCCGTGGAAATATCGAAGCTTGCCGCAGCCCTGGAATTGGAAGAAGCCAAAGTGCGTGAGATTATCCGCGGCATGATGGAGCGTTATGAGGGGGAGGACCGCGGAATCCAGTTGATGGAGATTGAAGAGAGCGTGCAGATGTGCACGAAGAAAGAACTTTATGAATATCTGATTAAGATTGCCAAACAGCCCAAACGCCATGTGCTGACGGACGTGCTGCTGGAGACATTGTCGATTATCGCATATAAGCAGCCGATTACCAAGTTGGAAATTGAGAAAATCCGCGGCGTTTCCTGTTCCCATGCGGTCAGTAAGCTGGTGGAGTACAACCTCGTCTGTGAGCTGGGCAGGCTGGACGCGCCGGGGCGTCCTTTGTTGTTCGGCACGACGGAAGAATTTTTGCGCAGCTTTGGCGTCCAGTCCATTGAGGAGCTTCCGACACTGGACCAGGACCAGTTGGAGGAGTTCCGTCATCAGGCGGAAGAGGAAATGAATGTGAAATTGGACGTGTAAGACATAAAATAAAGGCTTTTTCATATAATGAAGGGAAGTCAGTTAGCAGATGAGAGAGCCTTATTTATGAAAATGTGGAAATTGCGCAGCATAAAAAAATTATATGGTTACAGGTTTCGGGCAGGGTACGCAGGGCGTATCCTGCTCTTTGGCATGTGCATATTGCTGGGGACGGGGCCTTCCCTGAGGGCAGGCGCCGTATGCCGGCCGGCAATGCCTTTCGATGTACAGCAGCAGGAAGCGGCACAGCAAGCCGCCCGGGATAAACAGCCGGACATCACGTTGTATGCAAAGTCGGCGGTCCTTATGGATGCTGCAAGCGGCAGGGTGCTCTACGAAAAAAACGGCTATGAGCATATGCCCAATGCGAGCACGACCAAGATTATGACTTGTATTTTGACGCTTGAGCAGGGAAACCTTGACGATGAGGTCAAAGTCAGCAGCTATGCGGCGTCTATGCCCAAAGTGCGGCTTGGCATGAGCACGGACGATACCTTCCGCCTGCGGGATTTGCTGTATTCCCTGATGTTGGAATCACACAATGATTCCGCGGTGGCGATAGCCGAGCATATTGGGGGCAGCGTGGAAGGGTTTGCGGAGAAAATGAACCAAAAGGCGAAAGAGCTTGGCTGTAAAGACACGTATTTTATTACGCCCAATGGGCTGGATGGGCAGGATGAGACAGGGGTGCATGGGACGACAGCCGAGGATTTGGCGAAGATTATGAGCTATTGCATCAAAAATGAGACGTTCCTTGAGATTACCAGGACGGCAAACCATCAGTTCACCAACCTTGCAGGCACGAAAACTTACAACTGCAATAACCATAACGCTTTTTTGCAGATGATGGACGGCGCGTTGTCCGGCAAGACCGGGTTTACCGGGAATGCGGGGTATTGCTATGTGGGGGCCCTCGAGCGCGAAGGCAGGACCTTTGTGGTAGCCCTTCTTGCCTGCGGCTGGCCGAACAACAAGAGCTACAAATGGGCGGATACGACAGCGTTGATGAATTATGGGCTGGAGCAGTACCAAAATACGGACGTCTGCGAATATGGCAAGGAGTTCCCGCCGGTTTTGGCTGTCGGCGCAGAGCCGGAAAACGGCAGGCTTTACCAGAAAATTACAGTCCCTTTGCGCGTAAAAGAAGAAAAAATCAATGTCCTCAAACGGGCGGATGAGGAGGTGAGGACGATTTATGACGTGCCAAAGGATTTGCAGGCCCCGGTTGAAGAGGGGCAGGAGGTTGGCAGCGTCACCTATTACCTCGGGGAGCGGCAGATTGCCCGGGTCCCTATCTGCGCCGCTAAGTCCGTAAAGAAACTGGAACCCTCCTGGTATGAGGAATTTTTAATGAAACTTTTCTTCATGGAAAAGAATTTTTATTTTCGCTAAATTGCTATTGAAAAATTGCGGTAAAAGCGATACAATTACACTCGGAAGAAAATTTTATAAAAATTTCAAAATACATATGGAGGTTTAAACGATGAGTAATTCTACCAACTCAGCAAGACAGAGAATCGCCGGTCTTCTCGATGAGAAAAGCTTCATGGAAATCGGCGCTCTGGTAACTGCAAGAAGTACCGATTTTGATTTGAGTCAGTCGCAGACCCCGTCGGATGGCGTCATCACCGGCTATGGCTTGATTGACGGAAATCTGGTGTATGTGTACAGCCAGGATGCTTCCGTGTTAAACGGGACCATCGGCGAGATGCACAGCAAGAAGATTGCCGCTATCTATGATATGGCAATGAAGATGGGCGCGCCTGTCATTGGCATGATTGACTGTGCGGGCATGCGTTTACAGGAATCTGTTGACGCGTTGAACGGCTTTGGCGAAATCTATGCAAAGCAGGTGGAGGCAAGCGGCGTTATTCCGCAGATTTCCGCGATTTTCGGGGCATGCGGCGGCGGGCTTTCCGTAGTGCCGGCGCTGAGCGATTTTGCTTTTGTAGAGAAAGACAACGGCAGGATGTTTGTCAATTCCCCCAATGCCATTGAGGGCAACCATGTCGGCAAATGCGATACGGCAAGCGCTGAATACCAGGGGAGCAACAACGGCTGCATTGACGGGATTGGGACAACGCAGGAGATACTTTGCGCTATCCGTGAGCTGGTATGCGTGCTTCCCGGCAACAACGCAGAGTACGGCAGGCATGATGAGTGTGCGGACGATTTAAACCGCGTCTGCGAGAACCTTGCAGGGTGCAAGGAGGATGCGAGGCTGGTGCTTACGCATATCTCAGACAGCAATTTATTTATTGAGGCCAAGAAAGATTTTGCCAGGAATATGGTAACCGGATTCATCAAGCTTAACGGCACAACTATAGGCGCAGTAGCTAATACAACGGCGGTGTTTGATGAAAACGGTGAGAAATCAGACAAATTTGAAGCTGCGCTGACAGCAAGGGGATGCAACAAAGCAGCAGAATTTATCAAGTTCTGCGACGCATTCGACATCCCGGTATTGTCTTTGACGAACGTTGAAGGGTTTGCGGCGACCGAATGTTCCGAAAGGAACTTAGCGAAAGCTATGGCGCGCATGACGGCTGCATTTGCAGGGGCAACCGTTCCCAAGGTCAACGTTATCATTGGTAACGCCTATGGAAGCGCATATGTGATGATGAACAGCAAATCAATCGGCGCAGACCTTGTCTATGCCTGGGAAGGAAGCAAGATTGGCATGATGGACGCCAAGCAGGCAGCTAAGATTATGTATGATGGTGAATCCGCAGATGTCATCAGCAAGAAGGCAAAAGCTTACGAAGAGTTACAGTCTTCTGTCCAGACAGCGGCAAGGCGCGGGCAGGTTGATTTGATTATTGCAGCGGAAGATACCAGGAAGTATGCGATAGCGGCATTTGAGATGCTCTATACAAAAGGATCGGGCGAGCCGGTCAGAAAACATACAGCAAAATAGAAAGGTGAAGTTTATGAAAAAGAAAATATTGCTGATAATCAGTTTGTGTCTTATCGCACTTGGGCTGGCAGCATGCGGAGAAACGGATCCTACCACAATGAGTTATAACGGCTACAGTTATGACCAGTTAAAGAGCACATGTGAGGGAACTGTAACATCACTTTTAGAGATGCCTGACGAGCAGAAGCAGCCGTATGTTGTTATGAAAGATATGTCTGATGTTGAGCGCAACAATTATATCAAGTCTGTTGCCCCCTCCGCGTCGGAAGATGATATCGCAGGCATCCTTCAGCAGGCGAACATGATTATGCGTTGGGACGAGGCAGTTGCCCAGGCAGGCGAATATGTGGAATTGGGTGAGTTCACCATTACCAAGTCCGGCAAGACATTAGAGTGCAAGCAGGAAATTAAGTTTACGGACCGTCCGGTTATCCTCAGTTATGTGTACAAGTACCATAATATGGAGCTGGAGGATATTGGCGTAGAGGCAGTACAGACATTGGGCGAGAAGATGACGAATGCCGCATTGAATACCTTAATGGGCATGGGCATCGTGTTTATTGTCCTGATACTGATTAGTTTGATTATCTATGGGTTCAAGGTATTCCCATATCTTGAGGCGAAAAAGAAAGCGCAAAGCAGCGCTCCGGCTGCAGCAGCTCCGGCTCCGGCGCCCGCAGCAGCAGCCCCTGTGGCAGCAGCACAGGACGATTTGGAACTGGCAGCAGTAATCGCAGCAGCGATTGCAGCGTCTACCGGAACTTCTACAAGTGATTTTGTAGTGCGTTCCATCAAAAGAAGATTTTAATTGTAAATTCAGGAGGAAACGAAAATGAAAAGTTATACAATTACTGTTAATGGAAACGTTTATGATGTTACTGTAGAAGAAAACGGCGCAGGCGCAGCAGCA
>CATLBW010000105.1 GCA_949879775.1 uncultured Lachnospiraceae bacterium | reverse complement strand
TATCCAAGTGGAAATCGCACTATACTCTTCTTGTGACATTCCCAATATCGGAAACTCGTAACTTACTTTTCCAGTACCCATAATTCTTACATCCTTTCTAAAATTTTTACTGTATATTTTAACATTCCTATTGTTATCTCGCCTCCGCTGCTTTTACAAATATTTTATCGCCTCCCCAGCCTACATCTATAAACCTTTTCTGGCAAAATTCCTTTTGTCTATCGCATGCCTTGACAAAAGGAGATCCCGTCGCATTATCCTTGTCCAGTATTCCCTGGCAATTTGCCATATATTTTCCTATTCTGCACACATTGTTTTAAGGAAAGTCAATTCCTTTTGCCTGCCTAGATAATTTGTAATTTCATTAATCGTATCACTAGCCGCAAAATACTCCTGAGAAAGCAGGTATCCTGCATCCCAGAGTGTAACACCACAATCTCTTTCCAAAATAGCTTTTAACTTCTGCACATTGGCACGATAACACACATGGAACTCTTCACCAAATAGACTTTCCCCATATTCATAATTTACCGGTGGCAAAAATGGAAAAAACCCCACTCTGTATTCCTCACACAACTCTGCCAGCCTTCGCAGATATACAACGCCTTCCTCATTCTCATCCAAAGAATACATATAATTCATTTTCATCCTCAATTTTACAATTCGCCCGGAATTCCTGCTTTTAATAGTATTGCTTGTGGAGACAAACGCATCCGTCCGGAAACGTTCCATACGTTCTTTCGTAAGGCTGACATAATCGGCAAACTCCTGATCTTCAAAATTCAATTTTTCCTGAATATTTCTCAAGAGAGGCGTATGCTGCGCCCGCGGGAGCTGATTCTTTTTTCCCGCAAACATCACCGTATTAACCACCAAAACCACTTTTTGAGGAATCCTGCCCCTCTTTAATAATAATCTGACAAGATGGTAAAACGTGCGGATTGGCATCCCATGCATCCCCAATATGTTGCATCGCTCCTTTCCGAATTCATGATACACCATATCCTCAAGGGAACCATAGCTTGAATCCCCAACGGCTACCTGCGAGAAGATACAATCCCCTAAAAATAAATATGGATAATCGTCTTTACGGAAAAAATCATCTGCAAAATTATCATATAAATCTGTCGTCACGGATAAAAAATCTTCCCCCTGCTCCAATCCTTCCTTAGTAAGTTGCCGTATAATCCCTTGGCTGTTTTCTGTTGAAACAATGACATAATATGGTATTTTCTGCTCGTGCACCTCCTCAAATTTTTGAATCCTATAATCCCCAATACATCCATCTGCTTTATTAGGATCATTATCAATAAACCCTGCAATCTTTATATCCTTCATCTCACAAAATTTCAGGAATATGCACCCTCTGATTCCTGCCCCGAAAATATAAATTTTCCTGCCAAACATTTTCTTCCGGTTCGCATCTATATCCAAACTGAATTTGCGGAATTCTTTCTCATTAAATGCCGATACCGGCCATGAAAAATCTTTCATAAATCTATTCTTCCTCCTGCATACGTTTTAAAATCTCACTGGTATATGCGTCAATACTATCTTTATTTGTCACAACTGTATTCTGAGGTATGTAACAACCCTTACATGCTTCATTCTGAAATCTTCCCTCCTGTAACATCCGCCCTAAGAATTCCTGTCTTTTCTCACTGTTCCACGCCTCCTTCAACGTTGTATCATGCACGTTGCCCAGCTTAAACGGCGGACGGATATGGCTGCATGGATAAATTGTGCCATCCGGCAAGATATTTATCGTATAAAAAATCAATGGGCAGCATCGCTGCACTTTAAATGTATCGCCGTATTTATTTTTCTCATAAATATCGTCTTCCATGTCAGTGCCCGTCCATAACGGCACCACAGACTCCACAAAAACCCGGTCGGCAATAGGCGAAAACAATTCATAAAATTTCTCTCTCTCATCTCCAACTGCTTCATCAACGATCTTGATATGAATTTGTGTATTCTTTTTCATTTTATAAAACAATTTCAGCATGTGGTAAAAATGTGGAAAATCAACCTGTGCACCACATTCTTTCAAATAAGCAGCCTCATCCAACCCCTGCAGAGACACCACGACGCGATCTATGCCAGCTTCGGACAGTTCCTCAATATACCGCTCATCCAATAATATACCATTCGTGTGTATCTCCGTTTTCCCTGTAAGCCCAGACGCCTTTATATATCTGACCATTTGGGGCAGCAACCTGTTGCATAACGGCTCTCCGTTATGAGACAAAGCAATTCGCTTGAACTGCCCTGGAAATTCTTTTATTTGTTCTACTACCTGAACAAACGTATCCCAGCCCATCAATTTATTTTTCCGATAATCTTCTGCCTCAATGCCCTCATCACACCGAAAACAATATCGGCAACGGAGATTACACATATCACTGATATCAATCAGTATCGTATATGGCGTTTCCATTGGGAGCTCTTCGCCTAATATATGGCGCTCCTGACTATATGATTTTATAACATTATCGTATCCCATCTCTTACCTTTCCACAATCAAATTCCCCGTCTGCTATTGTTATTGGGGACGATGAGGCATGATATATTGCACCATCCACTCTTTCTCAAAACCTTCAATATATTTCCCATCATAAAATTCATCGTAATGCTCAAGCAATACCTCCCGTACATGTGCTAACTGCTCCGAACATGACTGGAGCTGGTTCCGCTCAATTTTATTGCACATGGAAATCATATAAGACCATTCACTATATTGTGCATAGTCAGCAATTTGTGGCAATTTTGCAGATAAATATTCCGTTCGCTCTTTAAATGCGCTGAAATATTCTTCTAATTGTCCCGGCGACAGCAGCTTATCACTATCGGTAAATGAAGAGATATTATTTCCATGACGGACAAAACAGTACTTTTTCTCCGTTCCAACTGCTACTGATTGTGCTGACGCAAATAACTTATATGTAACAAAGATATCTTCATGCACGCTTTCCGGCAAAAACGATATCTCATCAAAAAGTTCCCTGCAGATTAGTTTGGACGGAAGCGCCGCGTTGCATTCTTTTCTTTGGAGCAGCTTAACCACGGCTTCCGCCCCAGTAAGAACCTCATCACGAATCGGAACGCAATTATCTTTTTTCTCTGTGCACTCTGCTTTATAAGAACCGCAATATGCTATATCCGCCGCTTTTGATTCTGCCAGATTTATCAAGTACTGCAAGTAATCCTCTGAGATATAGTCGTCATCGTCAATAAATGCAATATACATGCCTTTTGCCCTGTCAACACCTGCCTGGCGCCCAACCGCAATTGTACTTTTACATAATTCAACATCTTTAATCCGGCCATCCTGTTCCATATAATGTTTTATTATATCACTGCTCCCATCATCCGAACCATTATTTATAATAATAAATTCAAAATTGCGAAAGGACTGCCCTAATACAGCCCCTATCGCGGCTGGAAGATACTTTTCTCTATTGTATGTAAGCATAATAACACTAACTTTAGGTCCCTGTCCTTGAATAACCATTTGAAACCTCCTTCCTGTCACTACATGCCCCCGTCACCATACCTTCCAGGGCGCTTCGCCATCCCGCCACATCCTGTTCAATACATTCTTATCCCTTAATGTGTCCATCGGGAGCCAAAACCCTTGATGCCGAAATGCCGACAATTGCCGTTCTTTTGCAAGGTTCTCTAACGGCTCCTTTTCAAATATCCGCATAGGCTCATCATCAATATACCGGAATATATCATAATTTAATACCATGAACCCACCGTTAATCCATCCAGCATCTGTATCCGGCTTCTCCTTAAACTCTAAAATGCTGCTCTCCCCATCAATATCCAACACCCCAAACTTTGCCGGCGGCTGTACGGCAGTTATGGTTGCAATCTTCCCTTGCTGCCTATGATGCTCCACCAATGCTGATATATCTATGTCCGAAACGCCATCGCCGTAAGTAAGCATAAAGCTTTCCCCCTCAGGGATATACTTCTGTATTTGCTTAATACGGCTTCCCGTCATATTCTTCCCCCCCGTCTCAGCCAGGGTTACCCGCCATGGCTCAATTTCGCAGCCATAAACTTCCATCAGGTTATTTTCCCGATAATCAAAAGTCACATCTGAATTATGCAAAAAATAATTGGCAAAATAGTCCTTGATGACGTAGCCTTTATAACCACAACATACAATAAAATCATGATAGCCATAATAGGAATATATCTTCATAATATGCCAGATAATAGGCCTGTCCCCTATCTCTACCATTGGTTTGGGCTTTATCTGGGACTCCTCGCTGATCCTGCTTCCCAGCCCGCCTGCCAGTATCACAACTTTCATATGTCCACCTCGCTTTGCCCAATATATTCTTTTATAAATATTTCCCGCTCCTGATAATAGCTGCTCAGGTTCAAAATCCCATCATCATGGATGCACCATGGAACCTCCGTCCGGGGCACAACCACCTGATAGCCCTGCCTGCGGAACTCCATGCTCTGGGAAATGTCATAGAAGTCCCAGCCGTAGAATAAGTCTTCACGCCAAGGAAGGTCATACTGTGTAGCCATCAGTAATCCATCAACCGCCTGGACTTCCTGATACTCACCTTCCACCTTTCCAAACAAATAGGAGTCTGCAAAACCAACACTGTTAGAATGCACCATACCTACACGTTCCCCGTACCACATCACAGCCGTTTTTTCAATCTCCAACGCCCCTACCATGCCGATCATGCCAATTTCCGGATTTTCAAAAAGCTTTATTAGCTCACAAATACAATCCCGGTATACAACAAATACATCTTGGTGCAAGTAAACCTTATATTTGGCGTCTGTCTGCTTCATTGCTCGGTTATAACCCGACGTCATGGAAACCGCTTTTTTTACAGAAATAACCTCCCTCTCAAATCCATCCGGCAGGTTTAAGCGTTCCAAATAGGATATGCATTCCTTTTCATATAGTTCCTGGTTTGTGCACATAATAAAACATATTTTTTTCGCATTCATATTATTTACCGGACTCCTTCAAAAATTCTATTCCTTTTACAGACCCCATTTTTGCTGGTACTTTACAAGTACCTCGGACGGCTCTTTAATCCTAGCAATACAGGCCGCCGCATCCTTATATTTGCCTGCCATCATACAGATATCAGCCATCTCGCAAAATACAATCTCCGCATCGGGACTTAATTCATTGGTATAATTCAGCATTGCAAACGCTGATGCTATTTTGCCAGCCCCTTTAAAGAACATCGCCAATTTATAAGCCGTATTGGCTTTATCAAAAGATGATGTGTGTATCAGGTACTTCAAAAACGGGATGGATATCTGCTGCATATTTTGGAATGCTGCCCTCCCCTCCTCCTCATCCCTGAATTCTACCCTCCACAAGAGAAACTTCATTTGTAAGTAACGCTCTACGGCCTCTCCCATGCTACGCACCCCATTTAATATACCCTGTTCTACATTTTCTCTCTGCTCCATTTGGTATATATATAATATAATTTGGAATATCGCTATATCATTTTCGATTCCTGAAAGCCTTTTCAAATCCTCTTTCTCATAAAATTCCAGCAATTCCTCATATTCCGAGCTGATAATCAGGGTGTCTATCTCTTCCCGATAGGCTACAGCCTTTTTGCGTAATAAGTCTTTCTCCTTCTGTTTCTTCTTGCTGATTTCAATTTCTTCGCTGAGTTTCTCTCTGCTCTCGTTATCCATATTCCCAAATTGCCTGTCATCCATCTTAATTTCCCCACATCATCCAATCAACGTTTATCCCTGCCAATATCGCTTCACGTTATCTTCAAACACTTCCATGGAAAACTGCTCCTCAAATATATTCCGTCCATTTCGTGCAATAGCCTCCAGCTTGCCGATATTATCTATCACCAACATAATCCTCGCACATAAATCATCGGCATTCCCACTGGCAAACACAAACCCATCCACACAGTCATGCATATATTTGGATATGCCTGTCCTGTCGGAGCACAAGCAAGGCTTTGATAACATCATCCCTTCCACTATACAGGCGTTCGTAGCGTCTTCCCGGGAAGGTGCCACGATACAATCCACCTGCTTCATCAACCCCAGCGTCTTTTGCCTGTCGAACGCCGGATAAAAGCGGATGCTGCCATTCCCTTTTGCCATATCGGTAACTGCACGGTAAAATCCCTCATCCATCCAGCCATCGCCCAAAAACAGATATTCTGATCGTTCCATATATTCCTTGGGGAGCCGTCTAATCGCCTGCACCATCAAATCCTGCCCTTTTACATACTGGATCACCATACTCGGGATAAGGAAGGTGGCTTTATCCGGTGAAATCCCTTCAACCCTGACGCACTCCACATCTTTTGCAATATCTTCTATGCCAAAATTCAAGGTCAAGGAATGATATCCATAACTTTCCAATATCCATTCACGGACAAATTCACCTGCCACATAGACGCTCACGTGGCTGCCCAGCCCATCCCAGAACTCTTGCGCTACCTTCTCCCCTAATGCCTGGAAATACATAGGAGGTTCATGAATCCACCAGTGCACTTTCACATTTCGACGGTTTAATTCCGATACAATCCCATGCATCAGCAAAGTATTCACGAATAACTCATCATAACCTGCCTGTACGTCTGCCAAAAACTGCCCTTCCAGCATATTTTCACAGATTACTACCGGAATCCCCAAAGAGGCAAATCCCTCCCTTGCTGGACCATCCATGCAAGAAGCCGCTTCCAGTTGATAGCCCATCTGCTGTAATTTTTCTGCCAAGGTTATCGCTGCATTTATTGCACCGCCAGGCAAGAGACAGTGAAGCAAAAGCAACATCCTTTTCATTCCCGGTCCCTCTCTATATCCTGAATTCTATATTTATTTTCATCTATCAATAAACAGAAAATTATGATAAAATAATATCACGACAAAGCTCGTATAACATTTTTATCATACACTATTTTCCGGAGGTACGCTATGCATTTTTTATTCATCTATATAAAAAATTCAAGTTACGATATTCCCTGGGCATTATTGGAAATGGGGAAACAGGTAGAAGTTTACCACTCCTTTGAATTTGACCCGCTCACACCTGTTCCGGAGGAATTTGATAAACTAGAACGATTTATTTCTGATGGTAATTATGACTGTCTGATTTCCTATTTATTTGTGCCGGAAATCTCTGATATTTGCCAAAAACGTGGAATTACATATATTGGATGGGTCTATGACTCTCCTCTGCTCCCGTTATTCCATCCGGCGTCACAGAACCCCTGCAATTACCTTTTTATTTTTGACCGTGCGGAATATGAACATTTAAAAAGCTTTAACATCCCGCACCTGTACTACCTGCCTATGGGTGTGAACCTTTCCCGGACGGGGGCACTCAATATCACGCCAGAAGATGAGCAGAACTTCAACTGCGACATTTCTTTTATTGGGAGCCTCTATGAAGATAATTCTTATAACCTTGCCATCTCCCAGTTCCCAGAAGATGTGGCGGTAAGCTTAAAGCTTTACCTTGTGAAAAACCTCTGTAACTGGCACGCCGTAAAACCATGGCCACGGGTATCACAGCCCACGATAGACGCTATGTCACAACTTTTCGGTGCCGATAACTGGAACTGCCAGCGCATGGACCTTGACTTATATTTAGGTCTCTTGCTGCTTTCCCGCAAACTCGCTGAGATGGATCGGATTACAGTGCTCAATACCCTTGCCCAACATTATACGGTAGATTTGTATACCCGAAGCAACTGCTCCCACATCCAAAACGTTCGTGTCCATCAAGGCGTTGATTATTACACCGATATGAATAAGATTTTTTATCTGAGCAGGATCAACTTAAACATAACGCTGCCATCCATCGAGACCGGAATGCCTCAGCGCATTTTAGACATTATGGGCTCCGGGGGATTCCTGCTAACTAATTATCAACAGGAAATTGAAGATTATTTCGTAATTGGCAAAGATATTGAGGTTTTCCGGGATGTAGATGAGCTGCTGGAAAAAGTTGCCTATTACCTTTCCCATGAAAAGGAGCGGCTTAGGATTGCCATGAACGGCTATCAGAAAGTACGCGAACTTTTCTCCTATACACACCAGTTGGGATATATTTTACAAACTGTGGAGGAGGCGCAAAAGTGAAACTATTATTCTACCGCTATGGCAGCATCTGTGAACCGGACGTCATCGACGGCTTTCAAGAACTGGGGTTAACTGTCCAGGAAATCACTGCGGAAATAACCAATAAATCCCTGACTCCCCAGGAATCCATCCAGATAGTCAGCAACTCGCTGCTCGAGCAGCCGGTAAGCTTTGTATTCAGCATTAATTTTTTCCCTTTCCTGAGCGAAGTATGCCATATATTTAAATTGCCCTATCTCTGTTGGACTGTAGATTCTCCGGTGATGGAGCTGTTTGCAACCTCCATCGCTCATTCCTGCAACCGGATTTTTGTCTTTGACCGGGCGCAATATGAAGAAATCTCTCCATTAAACCCTGGGCATGTATACCATCTCCCGCTTGCTGTTAATATCAAACAGAAACAGGGGAGGATACGTTCTGCCTCTTCCAATATGCGCAGGAAATTTACCTCAGACGTCTCTTTTGTTGGCTCTCTTTACACAGAAAAATGCCCTTATGATAAGTTGGACAACCCTCCCCCCTCTCTCCTGGGTTACCTTAATGGGCTGATGGAGGCACAAATTCGGATTTATGGCGCTTTTATTGTCGAAGAACTTTTAACAGATGAGATTGTGCAGGAATTCAAAGCCCATCTCCCGGGATTCTACACATATCCGTTTGACTCTTACTTGACAGATAAGAAAACTGCGGCACAACTCTATATTGGCAATAAAATTTCCGCCATGGAACGCTTGCGGACTATGAAGCTGCTTTCAGAACACTTTTCTGTGGATCTCTATACCGCCAGTGACACCGCCGTCCTTCCCAAAGTCCATAATCGTGGGCTGGCAAAGACATTAGAGGAAATGCCTGTTATCTTTTCTAACACTAAGATTAACCTAAATATGACTTCCAAATCCATCCGCAGCGGCCTCCCACTTCGGATATTCGATATCCTGGGATGCGGTGGTTTCGTCTTAACAAATTTCCAACCAGAATTGCCGGAAATTTTTACTCCTGGCATGGAACTTGTATATTATGAAAATCTCGATGACCTGGTATATAAAACAGACTATTTTCTCCATCATGATAAAGAACGGCAAGAAATTGCCGAAAACGGATTTGAAGCCATACAAAAATACCACACATATCCTATTCGTCTTGAACAGATGATTCGAATGGCTTTTGAAAAATAACGCTTACAATACACAGAATTGCTTAACAGGAGGTTTTCCATGAATGTTTTATTTATAGACTGGCCATGTTTTGCCAAGGCAGACGCTGTTTTTACACTGGAGCAGATGGGTTATCGCCTTACCATGTTTTCACACAAAGACTATCAGGCTGTCATAAGCCCTGATTTTAACCAGGCATTTGACGAGACAGCACACAATTGTCTATTTCAATTCTGCTTTTCTTTCAATTTTTACCCACTGGTGGCAGAAGGCTGTAAACGACATAATATCCCCTATATTGCGCTCGTATATGACAGCCCTTTTGTCCTCTTATATTCCTATACCATTATATATCCTACAAACTGCGTCTTTCTTTTTGACAAACAGGAATACCTGAAAATGCAGGATATGGGAATCAAAACTGTACATTATATGCCTCTGCCGGTCAACGCTGCAATCATTGACTTTCTCGCTGCGAAAGACTTTGACCGCCAAAGATGCACCTGCGACATCTCATTCGTAGGCGCTTTATATAATGAAGCCCATAATTTTTACGAACGTCTGCACGATATCAATGACTATACAAAAGGCTATCTGGACGCCATTATGGAAGCCCAATTAAAAATCTATGGTTATAATTTTTTGGAAGAGGTTTTGACTGAAAATATATTACAGGAAATGCAGCGTGTTGCTCCCTATTCCAATGATAAATACGGGGTTGAGACGCCTCAATATATTTATGCCAACTATTTTCTTGGGAGAAAAATCACTTCTATGGAACGCATTCGCCTTCTGACCGCCATTGGCAAACGCTTTCCAAATCGGCTTAAACTTTTTACTCTTAATAAAGATACCCAAATCCCCCATGTCCGTAATATGGGCGCAACCGACTATTATTCAGAGATGCCTTATGTCTTTGCCAACAGTAAAATTAACTTAAATATTACACTAAAGAGCATCCAGTCGGGCATTCCCCTACGTGCTATGGACATCATGGGCGCTGGGGGGTTTTTGCTGACAAACTTTCAGGCTGACTTTTTGGATTATTTTGTGCCGGATGAAGATTTTGTCTATTATAATGACCCTGACGACCTGCTTAATAAGATAGAATATTATCTCTCCCATGATAAGGAACGCAAAGAAATAGCTGAGAATGGGCATCGGAAAGTAAAAGATAACCATAGTTATGAGAAATGTTTCCAGGAAATGCTGCGTACCGAAAATATCTAGTATTACAAAAGTTAAATCTTTGATATATTTACGCAGGATAATTGTTACAGATATAAGGAAGAAAAACGACGG
>CATLBW010000104.1 GCA_949879775.1 uncultured Lachnospiraceae bacterium | reverse complement strand
GGCTAAATCCGCTATAATGGTCATAACTTATAAATAATATCATCATGAAAAAAGGCGGTGATCATATGGATGTAATGGAAATGACAGATAAAGAGTTAATAACAATTACAATCGACAGATATGCATAACTGCTACGTATCAAACAATCAAATGGGAATCAAGAAAACAAAGAACTTGATTATTCTATCAGGTTAGCAGTTGCAAAATTATCATCTATGGGTGTAAATGTAGAAGATATAACGCTTTGATGACTTTACGGTTGGAATCAACTATCCACGCATACCCACAGGGCGCTTAGCATGTATATTTTCCTAAGCACCCTGTGGGTGCATTGCTCACAGGAATAAATCTTTTTATTTGTAAGAATAATCGCTTTTCATTTCATAATTCTCTCTGGCGAAGACAAAGCGTACATCACAAGACAAACTACGGTGAGAATCCCCTCAACAACAAGCTGCGTCAGTATAACGCCGTCCAATTGCCAAAAGTAATTTAATATGATTACCCCGGGAATAAACAACGCCACATTTCGCAAAACAGTAATTGTAAGGGAGTAAGCCGCTTTGCCAAGCGCTTGAAAATAGGAGGTTGCCATATTGATAATTCCCAGCAGCGGAGCATGAAAACATAAGAGGCGCAAAAAATATGACGTCTGTAAGACTAAAGTTTCTTCATGCAAAAATATAGATGCAAAGCTTCTGCAAAAAACTAGAATAAGAACCGTGAATACTGCGCCAAGAGCAACGCCGAAGGCAGCGCCCAGCCGCATAGACTTTTCAAGACGCTCCTTTTGTTTGGAACCATAGTAAAAACCTATTAACGGCGCGATACCTGTAGACAATCCTACGGACAGCATAATGGGGAACAAATCAATTTTATAGGCAATACCGTAGGACGCCACCGCATTGGAACCGTAAATACTGATATAATTGTTAAGGACAATATTGGAAACGCTTAACATGACGGTAATGAGCGCTCCGGGAATGCCAATTTTGACAACATCCATAACCATCTGTTTTGTCGGTTTATATTTATGTGGAGACAGCACAATCAGTGGATTTCCTGCTTTTTCTTGATAAATAAGGCAGGCAAAATAGTATATGGTAGCGCATAAAAAGCCAATTGAGGTAGCAAGGGCGGCTCCGGCTGTCCCCATATGGAGAAGAACAATAAACACCCAATCCAAAACAATATTGATGGCGTTTCCTATGACAATGCCGATGGTGCTTTCCTTTATCAAACCGATAGCGCGAAGCACATGCGGAAAACCGTTTGCCAGCATAACAAATGGCGCGCCCATAAATATCCACTTGAGATAATCACGAGTATAGCCAAGATTGCCGTCGTCGGCGCCAATAACGTACGAAAATGGGGTCAATACGAGCAGCCCCAACGCCAGCGTGAGAAGCCCTGCAATCGCTATCGAATAAATACAGAAATTGAGGCACTTTGCAGAATAGTCTTTGTTGCCTTCCCCTAACTGCCTGGCAATGACACTGCTGCCGCCCATGCCAAATACACAGGCAATAGACATTATAATTAGGAGAACCGGGACGCAAAGCGTGACAGCCGCAATCTGTTCCGCACTCTTTGTCAATGATACAAAATAAGTGTCTGCCAGATTATAAATCAATGTCGCAAGCTGCCCAAGCATAGCTGGAACACCTATTTTCAAAATTGTTTTTGTAATACTTTTTCCTTCAAATACAGATGACATATGAAAACCTCCCTTGCAATTACTTGAATTGTACGTTAAAATACAACAAAAAATCCGGACATATGTCCGGTTAAGGAGGCAATATGAAAAAAATATTTGACAAAAGCCAAATCCAAGAGGCTGTGTCGAAATGCAAATATAAAGATTTGTTAGAAAGTTTGTCCGTAGAACTATTTGTCATAGAATATGAGCCGGGAGAATTAATCTCAGCGCCTTGGCTCGATAATTCCATGTTTCAGTTTGTGATTTCCGGGGAATTATCCATCTGTTTTATCCGAGATGACGGGAGCATGTACTCATTGGCAGACGGTCGTGGAGCGTATATTCTCGGTGAAATGGAATTGTTTCAAATTAAAAATAGCAATATTTTTGCAGAAGTTACAAAAAGGCTAACCAGCATTGCCTTTATCACCAAAAAACACAAGGAAGAACTGTATCAAAACAGCCGGTTCCTGTACTTTGTCGGAGAGGTCATGGCACGAAAAATAGAGGCCATCGGCGCCTTAGAAGCCGCCCCTTCCTCACTGCGGGAAAGAGTCGTTTCTTATATAAAATTTAAGTGTGAAAATAGAGAACTGAGAGGCATAGAAAAGGCGGCGTTTCGCTTACATTGCAGCGCCAGGCAGCTACAGCGCGTATTAAATGAGTACGAAAAAGAAGGCGTCGTCGTAAAAATTGGCAAAGGCGCCTACAAATTGATAGATTAGCTTTTAATAAGGAATCTGCACCACAAAGGTGCTCCCCGGCTGTTTCTTGCCATACCGGGAAGATACGGTAACGCTGCCGCCGTGCCGCTCTAAAATCTCTCTTGTCAGGTACAGCCCTACACCAGAACCCTCCTGCTTACGGACTTCTTCACGCTCTCCGCGGTAAAACCGCTTGAAAATCTTATGATAATCCTCCCGGGGAATGCCCATGCCCTGGTCTTCCAGCTCAATCCGCAAAAAAGTAGTGCGCTTCATCATACGAATACGGATTTGTGTATTGCTGGGGCTATATTTCACTGCATTTTCCAGGATATTGATAAACGCCTCGCAAATCCATTTGACATCATGAGGAACCACCGTCGCCGCCAAATCTTCTGTCTCCTCAAATTCAATGGCAATCTGTTTTTCCTGCGCCTTGAGGTACACACGGTTCACGGCCGCCACCAATGTTTCCAAAATATCTGCCGGCTCTTGATGAATCTCAATCATGCCTGTCTCCATCCTGGAAATATTAACCAGCGAGCCAACCAGTGCCTCCAAACCGCCAAGCTGCTTTGTACACTGTCCCAAGAATTCCTCTTCCTCCTCAGAACTTAAACCTCCCTGGTTTAAGATTTCAAAACATGCCTTTAACCCGGCAACCGGCGTCTTTAATTGGTGGGAAATGTCTGTAACCAGGCTCCTGGTCTCCTCCTTTTCCCGGATGAGCTGTTCCTCATGATAACGAAGCTGCTCACTCAGCGACTGCAACTGTCCCACAACGCGGTCTATCTGACGCGCCCTGTCGTCCAGCCGTTCCGGGATATCCAGCGCATAGTCGTGGGATGATAATTTTTCCAATATCTGAGACAATTTCCAAAGCTCCTGCCGCCGCTGTTTCTTACACTGCGCAGCCACTCCCGCCAACGCCAAAAGATATAAGAAAAATATACACAACGAAAAGGCAACCGTGTTCCTGATTGCCATTTTCCGCTCTAACTGAAATTGATTCCAGCCCTCTTCCAGATAGCCATACGCCCTGAGTTTCTCTCTGCCGGCTTCGCCGGAAGATTCCCGCACGCCTTTCAGTAATTTAGATGACGTCACCAGGCTGTCAACGCCGTTGTCCGCCTCCTCTATCATCACCGATAGAATCTGAATCTTCTCCTCATAAGAATTGTTCGCCGCCAGGATAAAATACCAGTCCACAGCTATCAAGACAAACACTCCCAACACAGCCGGAATCAAAAATTTTTTCATCGCCTGCACTCCTTATCCCACAGATAGCCGATTCCGCGGATATTTTTGATATATTCCGGTTTGGAACTGTCCGGCTCAATCTTCTCCCGCAGCCTGCGGATATTGACCGCGATGGTATTCTCATCCACAAAATCTCCCTCTGCATCAAAGAGCTGCCCTAACAATTGATTTTTCGACAAAATCTGCTTTGGATGTTCCATAAAAAACCGCAACATCTTCCACTCATTTTTCGTGAGGGAAATCTCTTTTCCTGCTGCCAAAGCCCGCATTTCTTTCACGTAGAAACAGATGTTTCCAGACTCGATGCGTTCCTCGGCTGCTCCCTGCTGTTTCTTAAAATATGCCGATACCTTCAGCCTCAGCACGGAGAGGCTGAAAGGCTTTGTGATATAATCGTCCGCCCCAGCCTCATAGCCTATAACCTGATCCACTTCCTGGTCTAATGCCGTCAGGAATATAATGTGCACGCTGCTCTCTGCGCGTACTTCTTTTACAAAATCCAGCCCACTCCCATCCGGCAAGGTTATATCGCAGATCATAAGCTGTATTTCCTGCTCATGAAACACTGACCTTGCCTGCGCCACCGTCGCGCAGGAATATACCTGATAGCCGTCCTTTTCCAGAATAAAGGTAATTCCCCGATTGATGCTTTCATCATCTTCCAGTAATAAAATTGCGCTCAAATCCTCATCCCCACATCTACCTTGCAACACGCACTGCCGTCTTAAGCGCAATCTCAATCATCTTGCCAAAGCCGACTTGACGCTGCTCGGATGACAACTCCTCTGCGCGGTAAAGATGGTCGGAAATTGTCAGGATGCAGAGCGCATGTTTCCCCGCCCGCGCAGCATTCAGATAAAGGGCGCCGCTCTCCATCTCCACGGCAAGCACACCCATCTTTTTATAACAATCCTTGGAACGCTCCGCATAAAAGGCGTCTTCTGACAGAATATTTCCCACTTTCACCTCTGTCCCCAGCTCCTTTGCGCTCTCCACAGCCGTACTCAGCAAGCGGTAATCTGCAAGCGGCGCCAAATGCCCGGGACATGCGAACTGGTCGGGATAGTCGGAGACTACGGAGGCCCCCATGCCGATTACCACATCCATCACATTGACATCATCCTGGATTGCGCCCGCAGAGCCAACGCGGATGATATTGTCCACATCATAAAAATTATAAAGTTCATACGAATAAATGCCGATAGACGGCATTCCCATCCCGGAGCCCATCACAGAGATCTCTTTGCCCTTATACGTTCCCGTATAGGCAAGCATCCCGCGTACCTGATTCACACAACGCGGCTGTTCCAAATAAGTTTCTGCGATAAACTTTGCCCGCAGGGGGTCCCCGGGCATCAATACGGTCTTTGCAAAGTCCCCTGCCTTTGCCTCAATATGGGGGGTCGGTATATTTGCCATAATATGTTCCTCCTTTGCGGCGATAAACGCCGGAATTTATAATCATATCACAATACTCACCAAAAATGCTGCCAAACTCGCGCAGATAGCCACCGTAAACAAGCCCTTCCCGCGATATGCAAGCGCCAAAGCTGCCGCTACCCCTGCCGCCGCTGAAATCACGGAACCGGTCGCATAGAAAACCGCCGGAAACGTCATCGCTCCCAGCACCGTATAGGGAATATACGCGAAGAAGGCGCGCACATGTTTATTTTCTATCTTTTTGCGAAAAATTACAAATGGAAATACACGGATTATGTAGGTCACAACAAACATAACGAGTAAGTAAATCCAAAACGTTCCTACTTCCATCACGCCTCCTCCTGTTCTTCTTCCATGGGAAAGCAGACTGCGCCCACGACCGAAGCTGCCACCGCGCAGATAATCACTGCAAAACCGCTGGAAATCATTTTCAGCCCAGGCAGATAATACATAGCAAAGCTAAACGCCACCGCTAACAGCGTAATCTTCAATATACGGCTGTCTTTCTTCATGGCGGGGATGATAATCGCTATAAACATGCCGTAGATGGCCAGCCCAAGCGCGTCCGTGACTGTATCGGGCAAGATATTGCCCAAGGCCGCCCCCGCCAGCGTACCGCTTGTCCAGCCCAGATACGGAAGTACGGCAAGCCCCGCAAAATACTTACTGCTAACCTCCCCCTGGCGGCTCATGGCTACTGCAAATATCTCATCGGTAACTGCAAAACCGAGAAGCATCTTTTTGCCGCTGCCAAATTCGGGGGATACTTTCTGCGACAGCGAAATGCTCATCAAGGCGTACCGCAGATTAATCACGAATTGAGAAAGCGCCATTTCAATATAAGTGCCTGCCGCCGCCATAATGGTAATCCCCGCAAACTGTCCGGCGGAAGTCAAATTCATCATCGACACCAAAAGCGCCTCCCACCAAAAAAGTCCTGAAGAGGCGGCTTCCAGTCCAAATGTAAAGGACACGGACAGATAACCGATGCCGATTGCGCCTCCATCCTTGATGCCCTGTAAAAACTGTTTCATAACTTTAATCCTTTCCTGGCGCATGTTTGAAGATTGATTTCCGTTCCTGTTTCAACTCCCGTCTTGCCTCTTTTCTTTAAAACGTGTATACTGAACTGTAATTTAATTTACTTTTAGGAGGAAACAAAAAATGGATATTTTACACGCGCCGATTTACGAGGGGAGGCCCCAGACTGAAACTGGCAGGTTAGAAAAGGAACTGCGCGCCTACGATTTGCTGGATTCCTTGGGAATCACATATCAGCGGATTGACCATCAAGCATTGCCAACAATAGAGGCATGCCATGACGTCGACAAGCGCCTTGACACACACGTATGTAAGAATCTTTTCTTATGTAACGCACAAAAAAACAAATTTTTCCTGCTCATGATGCCTGGAGAGAAAAAATTCCAGACGAAAGCCGTCTCCAAACAGATCCCGTCCGCCCGCCTTTCCTTTGCCCCAGAAGAATACCTGGAGCAATTCTTAGGGCTTACGCCCGGTTCCGTAAGCGTCCTCGGACTTATGAACGATACTGATTTACATGTTCAGCTCTTGATGGACGAGGACTTGCTGAAAGAAGAATATATCGGCTGCCACCCCTGCATCAATACCTCAAGCCTGCGGCTGTCCACCAGGGATTTGATAGATAAAGTTCTCCCGGCAATCGAGCATACGCCAATCTATCTCAAATTGCCGGGTTAAATTCCTCTTGCTAATCTGTTCTCAAACGTTTATTATGAAAAAGAGGTTGTTGCACGCAATGATATTAATGTGATAAGGAGTACCCGAATGAAAAAAATACAAAGAATTCTCGCCATCCTGGGCATCGTCTTTTTAGTGGGATTGTATCTCACAACCCTGATACTCGCCATTTTAGGCAAAAGCTTCTTTCCCATGTTCATGGCCGCCTTGTTTGCCAGCATGGCGTTACCCATCCTGCTCTGGCTCTACGGCGCCATCTACAAATGGGTGAAAAAGAACGCTAAAAAAGACAATGGCTAACACTCCACTCCCAGGCTCCTAAGCTCTTCTTCCGCCTGGGATTTTGTGTGGAAATGGATGGTCGCCATTCCCAGATGGTTGGCGGCGATAATATTACCGCGGACGTCATCTACAAACACGCATTCCGTAGGCTTTAGCTGATATTTTCCCAGCAATGCCTCATAGATTTCCGGCTCCGGCTTCGTGGCCTGCACCTCAAACGAAAAAACAGCCCCATCCACGAACTCCACAAACGCAAGCTCCTGTATGCTCTGGGAATAGAGGCGTCTGGGGTAATTTGACAAAAGATATACCCCGTACCCCTTTTCCTGCAGCGCTTGAATCCAGGAAGCCGCATAATCATAACATTTAATGCAACTGCCGACATTGTCCCAGAAACGCAAAATCTCCTCCCTACATTCCGGCGCGCCCGCCAGGAACCCTTCTAATATTTCTTCATCCGACATCTTACTGCGGTCAAATTCATTCCACAATCCAGACCTGACCGTCGCATTCGCCACTTTTTCATACACTTCCGGTGAAAAGCCCAACTTGTCGAAATATCCCTGCCAGTCAAACTCTACCAGAACTTTCCCCACGTCAAATACTATATTTTTTATCATAGCCTCGTTTCCCTATTCCCCCGACTTAGCGATAAATAATATCGTCCCTTCCCGGCCCATTGGAAACCATGGTAACTGGGAAGCCAATCCTTTCTTCTACAAACTCTATATATTTACGGCAGTTCTCCGGCAAATCTTCGTATTTGCGTATCCCCCGGATCTCGCACTTCCACCCTGGAAGCGTCTCCAACACCGGTTTTGCCTTTTCAAGCTTCACAGTAGTCGGGAACTCCTGCGTCACCTCGCCGTCAATCTCATATCCTACGCACACCGGGATCTCGTCCAGATACCCCAGCACATCCAGTACGGTAAACGCCACGTCTGTCGTACCCTGTATGCGGCATCCATACTTGCTGGCAACCGCGTCAAACCAGCCCACGCGCCTGGGACGTCCGGTCGTTGCGCCAAACTCTCCGCCGTCGCCGCCTCTCCTTCTCAATTCATCTGCCTCTTCGCCAAAAATCTCACTGACAAAAGCGCCGGCCCCTACAGCCGAAGAGTATGCTTTACAGACCGTTATAATCTTGCCAATCTCATAAGGCGGGATACCTGCCCCAATCGCCCCATAAGCGGCAAGCGTGGAAGAGGAGGTCACCATCGGGTAAATCCCATGGTCAGGGTCCTTTAAAGAACCAAGCTGTCCTTCCAGCAGGATATTTTTCCCCTCTTTTATAGCGTCCCACAGATAGGAAGACGTGTCACAAACATAAGGCCCTATCATCTCGCGGTAGCCCAGCAGCTCATCAAGCAGCTTCCCAGGCTCCAGCAGCGGTTTGTGGTACAAATGCTCCAACATTACGTTCTTTGTCTCGCAGATGCGCTCTGTTTTCTCTTTCAAAGCTTCTTCGTCAAACAATTCGCTGACCTGGAAGCCGATTTTGGCATATTTATCCGAATAGAAGGGTGCAATTCCAGACTTGGTGGAACCAAAAGATTTCCCGCCCAGCCGTTCTTCCTCATAACGGTCAAAAAGCACATGGTAGGACATAACCATCTGCGCGCGGTCTGACACCAGTATCTTAGGCTTGGGGACGCCCCTGTCTACGATAGACTTTATCTCATCAAACAGGACCGGGACATTCAATGCCACGCCGTTTCCGATGATGCTGGTCGTATGGTTATAGAACACGCCGCTCGGAAGCGTATGTAACGCAAATTTGCCATAATCGTTGACAATGGTATGTCCGGCATTGGCGCCGCCCTGGAAACGCACGATGATATCTGCTTCCTTCGCCATCATATCAGTAATCTTGCCTTTTCCTTCATCTCCCCAATTTGCTCCAACAATTGCCTTTACCATTTGCAATTCCTCCTTTATGCTACTCACTCACGGGAATTTTCCCTCAACAAGTATACCAAATACCTCCAAATAAGTAAAGACAATGTTCGCCCGCGTCGCGGTATTTTCAAATATCAAAATACTCGCTGCCTATCATCAGGTCATCGGCCAGCAGCTTGCTAAACCTGGCGACAATCCCTTTCTTTTCTTCCCAGTATTCCCTGGCGCGTTTTGTCACCATGGGGTTCGGCTCCTCTTTGTTGGCACTCTCCATAATATGATAGTAAGCCTTAGCATAGCTGGACGCATGGGCGTTGCCCATTGTCATGCAGTCCCACACGATACCCATAGCCCCCTCTTCATCCATTAAATCCGCTTCCATCAAAAGCACCATCTCCAAATCGGCTCCCTCCTGCCGCATCCGGTCTTTTTGCGAATGGCAGCCTATCAGCCTCTCCACCTTGTCCGCAAACTTGCCCTCCATCTGATGGCTGTCCGCATACTCACGGAATGCAAGGGCGCTGCGCTGCGCATGTCGCTCATTGTCCCGCTGCGCGTAACCGATATCGTGAAAGATGGCCGCCGTATAGAGGACGTCTTTATCCACATCGGCAAGCCCCTCGGCTAACCGCGCGCACCAGTGAAGCACCCGGATACTATGCTGGAACCTGGAGCGGAACGGATGCAGGGGATTGGGCGATTCTATCCCCTTATGCCTGATTAAATAATCCTTTACATATGCCAGATATTCTTTATATATTTCATTCATCCACAGCCCTCCCACAATATGAACCTGCATTCTTTTATTCCCTTAGGAACTGTTAAGAAATAACTTTTAAATAGTGCACAGGATTTTTCTTCGAGAGTGCCGCTTGAAAATCAGGCGCATAGCGGGCTATGTAACTGATTTTTAAGTGGCTCTCCCGGAGGAAAAGACAAGCAATATTAAAAGTTATTTCTTAACAGTTCCTTACCCTTCTCCCATCTGCAATTATACGCATCATGTCCTGCCAAACAGCGGATTTATCCTGACGATTAGCATAACTGCCTCAGCAATGCAATCTCCCTCTGATAACCAGGCAAATCGTTCGGCGTCTCCAGATAAAAAGGAAGGGCGCGCAGCTTAGGATGGGCAACTATCCTGGCAAAAGCATCCATGCCAATCTGCCCTTCGCCAATTTTCTCATGACGGTCCTTGTGGCTGCCAAGAGGATTTTTGCTGTCATTCACATGGATCGCTTTGAGCCTGGCAAGCCCGATAACCGCATCGAACTCATCTAACACCGCATCTAAATTCCCGGCAATATCATAGCCGCCGTCAAACACATGGCAGGTATCCAGGCATACGCCAAGCCTGCTTGTGTCTTCCACCTTATCTATAATCGCACGCAGCTCCTCAAAGCTCCTTCCCACCTCTGTGCCTTTGCCCGCCATAGTCTCCAACAGGATGAAGCTTTTAAAGCGCCGCTCATTGATGCGGTTCAGCATCCCTGAAATATAGGATATCCCTATGTCGGCCCCTTGCTTCACATGGCTCCCGGGATGGAAATTATACATACTGCCTGGGAGATGCGCAAGGCGTCCCAAATCATCACACAGCGTGTCATGGGCAAGCTGG
>CATLBW010000103.1 GCA_949879775.1 uncultured Lachnospiraceae bacterium | reverse complement strand
AACTGCTTTCTTTACACTGCCGGAATCCACAACGTCGCGGAGCCTGATGGCATCCTCCGGCGTCCTCACAAAAAATACATTCTCCAAATCGCAGCCGTCAATGGGCGGCTTCACCGGGCTGGCGCCGACAGAAATGACAAGCTTGTCATAACCATACGTCTTTTCTTCCCCCGTATTGACGTCAACAGCCGTCACCTGCTTGGCGCCAGGGTCAACTTTTGTCGCCTCCGTCTCAGTCACCACCGTTACGCCCGTCAGTTTAGAATACTTCTCAGGCGTATTGACAATCAACTGTTCTTTGTCTTCAATCACATGCCCAACATAATAGGGAAGCCCACAGCCTGCATACGAAATATCCTTACCCTTGTTGAGGACAATTACTTCATTGCCGCGGTCTTCCCTCATTAATTTTGCCGCAATCTTGGTTCCTGCGGCAACGCCGCCCAATACTAACACCTTCATGGCAATCTCCTCCGTTTCTACATATTTCTACAAAAATTCCTATAGATTTATGATAACACTTGTCAAACAGAAGGTAAAATAGTAAAATGAGATTTGCATGATAGGTAATTCCCTATAGTTTGTTACCACTCCAGGATAAGCATGTAACCTGATTGCAGAACCGTACTAAATCATTATCTTTTTTGGGAGAAAGGGATTATGGCGACATTAAAACAACTGAAAATTTTTATCGCAGTTGCGGAATATAAGAAAATGAGCGAAGCGGCAAAAAAGCTCTATATTTCACAGCCTACAGTAAGCCAGGTTATTTCAGAGCTTGAAAACGAATACCACGCCCAACTGTTTGAGCGCGGTTCAAGAGAACTTAAAATTACTTCCTCGGGTATTTTGCTTTTACATAAAGCGCGTGAGATTGTTGCCATCCACGACCAGTTGGAACAATCCATGAAAGATATCCAGTCCCTGCGCCCCCTGCGCATCGGGGCTACGCTTACAATCGGCAATACCTTAATGGGAAGTTTTGTCGAAAGCTTGATACAAAAGCATCCCGACATCGACGTCACTGTTTTTGTTGACAACACGAAAATTATAGAGCACCGCATGATAAACAATGAACTTGACCTCGCGCTGGTAGAAGGCATTATCGTCCGCCAGGAAATTTTGACAGAGCCTGTTATTGAGGATTCCCTATGTTTGATTTGCGGAAAAAAACACCCCTTTGCCAAAAAACCTTCCATCACCATGGAAGATTTACGGCATCAGAATTTTATTTTGCGTGAAAAAGGAAGCGGCACCAGGGCCATCTTTGAAAATATTATGATGACCCACCACGTCCCCTATATAACTAAATGGGAATGCAGCAGCCGCAGTTCCATTGTCGACGCTGTGCGGCACAACCTTGGGCTGGGCATCTTGTCCAGGCGTTGTGTGACAGAATATGTAGAAAATGGGGACATTATCGTCTGCCCGCTCGAAGACGTTTCCATGCAGCGCTATTTCTATCTCTGCCGCAACCAGTGCAGCGCCATCACGTCGCAGATGCAGGATTTTATTGATCTGGTTAAGTCTGCGGATTGCGCGGGATGAATTTCTCAATGACCCGCCCGATTTCCTCATCCGAGGGAACCGAGCCCTTTTCCAGCCCCAACGACAAAATCTCCTGGTAAACAGCTTTCCGCGCCTCTTGGGGGCATGACGTTTGCACGCTCTTCCGCAAATCCCCCAACCGTTCGGCCAGCTTGGCAAGCAAGTCCGTCAACAGGGGAACCATCTGGGCTTTGAGATACTGCGTAACCAGAGGGCTTTGCCCGCCGCTTGAAAAAGCGGCGACGACTTCCCCCTTTTTTAAGTACGATGGAAAAATAAAATTGCAATCCTCAATCTGATCCACCGCATTGACCGGAAGATGGGCCGCTTTGCATGCCTGCGCGATCCGATGGTTCTCTTCTTCGTCGTCCGTCGCTGCAACGACAAGCTGCTGACCGTCCAAATCCCTTGGATGGAATTTTCCCTCTCTGTAAGAAACAAGCTCCATCTGTTTGATTTCCAGCAAAATATCCGGGGACACAACCGTAACATGCGCCCCGAAATCTATTAACACCTTTACCTTATGGAGCGCGATATCCCCGCCTCCGACCACCAGGCAGCGTCTCTCTTTCAATTCAATAAACATGGGGAAATAAGACATCTATGCCCTCCTGTATGTTTCAGCCTAAATTATCCTTAAAATTATACAACATCAACAGCATACATGGCAAGTGCCATACGGCAGTTTATCTTTTGTTCAAATATGCCTCTATCCTTGTCTTTACATTTTCCCGCAGGTTCTCATAATAAAAATCATAGTCATGCGAGTGCAGGCTTTCCGGGCCAAATAAGGCGGCCGGCGCATATTCCTCAACTTCTGTCGTGCATACAACAACCCCCCGCTCCGTGTCCACTTGGGCGTCCGCGAGCATTTTTACAATCTCATATTCCCTTGTTTCCTCATTTAAAACACGGCTGCCAAGGTTCTCTTCAAACCCAGCATACGTATCATCCCGCTTCCAGTTGATAGGGTTGATGCTGATGGCGCCTGGCTCTACAACCAGGTTTTCTTGACCTTTGTTCCCTTTGCCTTCCGTATTCCAGGAAACGATCACGCCCGTATCGTCCGCGCCCTGCGCAAATTTCAGATATGGGTGATCTTCCAACCAGTCCTGCGTAATGGAAAAACCTATCGGATATGCCGCAACCATGCGCTCATAATATTCCGGATGTGCCCGCATGTACTCGCCAAGCACGATCTTTGTCATAATAGATCCCTGGGAATGGCCCGCAATGATGAAAGGCCTCCCCTGATTATAATTTTCAAAGTAATAATCCAGCGCAGCATAAACATCCGTACGCTGTTCCTTCCTCTGATACTCCTCCAGCTCCTCCCGGCTTAGGCCGGCAACCGCATAAATATTGCTCTGCCGGTAATAAGGCGCAAACACATTTGTAGATTCTTCATAGACTGTCCCCTGATTCTCATAAACCAGCTTTGCCCTTTCACGCACAGCTTCATGGCCGATATCACAGATTGGCTTCGCATCTTCTGATTCATCCAAATAGCAGGTGGGGTAAAGGTAAAACGTATCTACCTCATGGGTAATCTGCGGAAGCTTCATCCAGTTTTCTTCTGCTGCGTAATCCGAAGGTTCCCCTACCAAGCCTTCAATTTCAAAATTTTCCTCCTGCCCCTGTGGCGCCTCCTGACTGCCGCTGCCTTCCTGCTCCTGTGGCGCCTCCTGGCTGCCGCTGCCTTCCTGCTGGCCCCCACCGCCGCAGGCTATTGTGCTGCACAAGGCAACGCAGGCTGCTATGGCAAACAGCCAGCTACATAATCTCATTTTTAATGTTTTACTTTTCATCATAAATCCATTTCCTCCTTAAATAGCCACATTCCATACTATTCCCGAATATAACGGATTTACTATATCATTTTTTCCAGGCAAACGCCACAGGCTGGGACACTTAAGCTTTTTTTGGGGACAGAACGCAAAAAACCGTTGTTTTTCAATCTCTTGGCAATTCATTGTTCCTATTGCCCCGGGAAAAGCACAAACCAGGAAAAGCGGTATTATTCTGCTTCGTCCCCCAGTTTGTTTGAAATAGCTATCGTCTGTTCAAGCACTGTCTTAATAGATTTTATGTTATCCATACAATTTACTGCCACGCCGTCCGCTTCTTTAATAGATCCCATGATAGCTTTCAAGTGGCTTACTATCGCAGACAACGTAGCCTTGATCTCTGTTGCGGAATTGCCGCTGTCCTTTGCAAGTTTCCCCATCTGTGTAGCGACAACGGTAAACCCTCTCCCCGCTTCTCCGCTCCGCGCCGCCTCAATCGACGCATTCAGGGCAAGGATATTGGAATGGGATGCATTGCTGCTGATCTTATTTACGACATCTGCCGCCCCATTGACATCCTGTTCTACATCCGAAGTCATCTTATTCACACTTGCAAGCATACCGGCTAACGTTTCAACGCCACTGACAAATTCCTGGACAGAATTGTCAATTTCCTGCATAGAATCCCGAAACCTTACAGCAATATCTTTCACCTTCTCCTTGTCTTCCACGGAATAAGAACATATGACACAGCCCACAACCTGCCCATCGTCTTCCACAGGGATAAGATTGCCCTCCACCGGGAATCCCATAACCTCTTTCGGCAGGTAATTATGTTTTGCAATGCCTCTGGCAATCACCTCATCAAGAATCCCGCTTGGATCTTCAAACACGGAACCGACTTCGGCTTGCGGCGCCATGCCCTGCGGGAGCGAAAATCCCTGTACTACCTTATCCTTATCCATAACAGAAATTATCACTTCCCTGTCATACAACTGCCTTATAATGTCAAGATTATCCACGATACTCTGCAACTTCTTATTCATATTATGTACTACCTCCGACTTATATATTAAGCATCGGTTTCCTTCCATCCCATACCCTAACTTTACCACAGCCTAACCGTAATTTCAATTTTATTAATATGGCTTTCTCCACTTACCTACCGTAACCATACGGCAGCATATGCGCTGCGACTGCATCGACCAGCCCCTCATAGGTAGCGCGACCTGCCTGGCGCACCTGTTGTATGCCGCGTTTTTTTAGGTACGCCGTCGTCTTCGGCCCGATGCTGTAAACGGCTTTTACTTTTCCCCATGCCTCCCCCACAGCATCCAGCAAACGGCCTGCTGACGAAGCGCAGGTAAAGAGGACCCCATCATATTCTTCCAGCGGGCGCAGCGAAGTAAGATCCGGCTTTACCGGCTGGTTCCCATAGACTGCCAGTTCCACAAACCGACAGGCATTTCCCCATTCCTCCCGCAAATGTTGTCCAGCGCCCTGCGCCCCCAGATAAACTACTTTCTCGCTGCCCGTCAGCCGCTCTTTCAGCGCGCTGGCAAGCGCGCCGCTGTGATATTCATCCGGCATCAAGTCCGTGCGCAGCCCGCACTGTTGCAAAGACTGTGCCGTCTTTTCGCCAATTGCCGCAATTTTCACACCGGCAAGGCTCCGCAGATCCTGCCCGCTTGCCAAAAAAACTTTCCAAAAGGACTCCACGCCATTTTTACTTGTAAATACCAGCCAGTCTGCATCCAAAATTTCATCCTGAAAACCCGCCTGCATCTCCACAATCCGACCTACCTGGATTTCATCCGCCCCTGCACCCTGCGCGTTCAAAAGAGCACAAAGCCTGGTGGGCTGTTCCCCAATCTTGGGAATCAGGTATCTTTTCCCAAACAGAGGCCGCTGTTCAAAAAAGTTCAGCTCATCCCGCAAAGAGACAACTTCCCCCACCACAATCAATGCCGGAGAGACAAGCCCCAAGCTCCTGGCATCCTGTGAAATATGCATAAGGTCTGAAGCGCATGTCCTCTGGCTGGGCGTCGTGGCGCAAGAAATTACCGCAGCGCCCGTCTGGGGGGGCATCCCAGCGTCCATCAGGCGCTTAGCGATTTCGCCTACTTTACTTAACCCCATCAAAAACACACAAGTCTCCGTCCCTTTTGCCATCGCCCCAAAATCTATCTTTGCCAGCTCATCGTTTTGGTCGTGCGCCGTCACCACATGGAACCCCAGCGACTTGCCGCGGTGCGTGAGCGGAATCCCGGCATAAGCCGGTCCCGCGACGGATGACGTAATGCCTGGTATCACTTCAAACGGAACGCCGCATTCTTTCAAAAAGAGGCACTCCTCCCCACCACGCCCGAACACATAGGCGTCCCCGCCTTTTAAGCGGACAGTTTTTTCATACTGCATACTTTTTTGTACCAGGAGGCGGTTGATGTCTTCCTGCCGCATCGTATGGTGATGGCTTTCTTTGCCCACATAAATTTTCTCGCATCCCGTTTTTGCCTCGGCAAGCAGTTCTGGGGAAGCAAGCCTGTCATAAACGATACAGTCTGCCTCCCGGAGCGCCTGCAGCCCTTTCACGGTGATAAGGCCGGGATCGCCCGGCCCCGCGCCGACAAGCCAGACCTTTCCCGCGATCTGCCTGCGGATATCAGCCGCCGCGCGTTTCGCTAATTCACGCGGACTGGCCCCTGACACCGAAACGTATGCCTGTCGCCTCCCCGTCTCATCGCCGAACATGGCCCGGAGTGAAAAAATACCGTCCTCTCCCTTTTGGCAGATGGCGCCCACCGGGACATGGCAGTCCCCGCCAATCTCTTGCAAAAAGCCACGCTCCGCTTCCGCCGCGCACGCTGTCTTGTCATCGCCAAGCGCATCCAGCATCTGCAAAAGCCTTTCCTCCCCCTCGCGGATTTCAAGCGCCAACACACCCTGCGCTGGAGCGGGGACCATCTCCTCCGCTTCTAGGTAACATGCTATCTTATCTTTCATGCCCAGCCGATGGAGCCCCGCCGCCGCCAGCACAATGCCGTCTAACTTTTCCTCATGCATCTTGCGGATTCTGGTATCCACATTTCCACGGATATTGACCACTTGAAGGTCCGGCCGCAGCTTCTTAAGCTGAAATTCCCTGCGCCTGCTGCCCGTTCCAATCACAGCGCCGTAAGGAAGGTCAGGCAGCGACTGTTTTTCCCGCAAGATTAAAACGTCCCTGGGATCTTCCCGCTTCCAAGCTTTTGTAAATAGCAGCCCCGCCGTCGGCACAGACGGCATATCTTTCATGCTGTGCACACCGATGTCTACACGCTTCTGCAAAAGCTCCTGTTCAATCTCTTTGACAAAAACGCCTTTATCCCCAATTTCATGTAAAGGCTTCCCTAAAATAAGGTCTCCTTTGGTCTGGATTACCTTTATCTCAAACCCTATGCCGGGATATGTTTCCTGCAGCCTGGCGCGCACATAGTTTGCCTGCGCAAGCGCGAGCGCAGAGCCCCTTGTCCCGATGATATATTTCATTCCCCTATCCTCCAATCTGAAAAAGGTTTTGCACAAAATGCTTATATTTCTCCTGCTCATCCTCCGTATCAAGCCGCTTCATCTCCTGTATCGGCTCTCGCAAAAGGCGCAGGAGAGAGGCATGCAGCACTTTTTTCAGCAGCTTTTGTTCCCTGGCGCCAAGCTCCATTTTGCGGCTCAGATAGCCATAGCTATCCTCGACAATCGCATCGCACCGCTGCTGCAAAGATTCAATTGTGGCGTCCATGCGGCTCTGCAAAAGCCAGCGTAATGTCTCCTGCAGGCTTTCCGCAACCCGCTTCTTCCCCTCACCCACGAGATGTTCACGCTCTTTCTGGTTGCACATCACAATCTTTTGCAGCGTATCCAAATTCAACAGGTTAACCAAAGGCTCTTCCCCCAACGAGGTATCCACATCTCTCGGAGCTGCCAAATCAAGGAATGTAACCGGCTTTACCGGGCAAAAATCCTCTTTGCGGATCACCAGGTGCGGAGATGAAGTGGCTGAGATTACAATATCGCACGCCCCCATCACCTCATACCGCGCGTCATACGGCACAATCTCGATATCGGGGAACGTCTCCCGCAGAAGTTTCGCATGGGCATGGTTACGGCTGCAGGCAGTCACCTGGACCTGCTGGTATTCGCAAATATATTTCAACGCCAACGACGCCGTTTTCCCGCTCCCCACCAAAAGTATTTTTTTCCCCGATATGCCGCAGCTCTCCTCTAACTTTTGAATCCCCACATAGCTGACGGACAGCGGCTTTTCGCTGATCCTAAGCTCAGTCTTTATCTGTTTGGCGCATGTAATGGCGTCGCGCACAACTTTATTCATTTCCTTTCCGCTGTATCCCATCGTCCTCGCATAATCCAGCGCATCCTTAACCTGACCTAAAATCTGGTCTTCCCCAAGCACAAGCGATTCCATCCCCGCCGCAATACAAAACAAGTACGCCATCGCTTCCTCCCCCACGAGCATTCGCAGGTATGCCTGCATTTCCACCTCAGGGAACGTCTGCTCATAAATGCGCCGCATCTGCACAACCTGGTTTTTTTCTTCATAAAAATAGAAAACCTCGCTCCGGTTGCATGTGGAAAGGACCATGCATTGCTGCACGCCCACAGATTCCGCCCTCTGAAAAAAGTCCAGCTTCATGGCATCCGTAAAGGACGTCTTGTCACGGACTGCCAGCTTTGCGTCTTTGTAATTAATCCCTAAATAAGCAAATTGCATGGATGTTCTCCTTTTATCCAAAGTAAACCCTACGACCATAAAATAACATTATATTTGAAACAATTCAGCCCACGCAGTCCGTTACCCAGTAAGCATGGCTGCCACTGTCATCTTTACGGATCACAAGTTTGCGCTCCATCTGCTCCTTCAATTCTTCAACATGGGAGATAATCCCCACCAGCCGTGTATTCCCCGCCAGCTCATTGAGGATTAGGATCGCCCGCTGCCTTGCCTCCTCATCGAGGGCGCCAAACCCCTCGTCTATAAACATCGTGTCCAGATGTATCCTGCCTGCGCTTGCCGCTATCACGTCCGCCATGCCAAGCGCCATGGCGAGCGCCGCCAGGAAAGATTCCCCGCCCGATAAGGTCTTCACATCCCGCACCTTATCCGTCACCAAATCATAAACGTCCAAATCAAGCCCTACTTCCCCCTGCCTGCCAAGTTTGTCCAAATCCCGGCATTGCAGCATAAATTGTTCGCCATTCATTTTTACCAGCCTGCGGTTGGCTTCCCCGATAATATGCCGGAAATACTTACGCTGCACATACGTCTGCAAATCCAGCCGCGCCTGCCCGGCGAGGTTGCCGTTGGCCGTGCGGTCCAGGTTCCCCACCAGCTCATACTGTCCCTTTAAGCGTTCCCGTTCCTGGTACAACAAGGAGAGGTTCTTTTTCGCCGCAAGGTTACGTTCCACTGCGCTTACTAGGGCGCGCTGCTTTTTCTCCAAAGCCTGCGCCTGCTCTTTTTGCAACGCCGCCTGCCTCGTCAGTTCAGACGTCTCAGCCTGCTGCTTCCCTTCCGTCTGCTGCGCCAGGACCCGTCGGCTCTTTTGCTGCTCCTTTCGTGCCGCCAGGTTTGCCGCCAACGCTTCCCTCACGTCTTGCAGCTCCTTTTGCGCTCCTGCCTGTTCCTGTTCCAGCCCCCGTTTTTCTTGTTCCAAAAGCGCAAGCCGCTCCTGCATCTGCCCTTCCTCCGCAAACGGAAGCTCCGACAGCAAATCCTTACGTGCCTGTTGGGCCTTTTCAAACGCAAGCTCCATTTGATACTGCTTTTCTTTCAGCCCTTCCGTCTGCTCGCTTAGTGCCGCCGCTGTCTGCCGCTTCTCTTCCAGGTGTTTTTCCTGCTGCTCTAACAGCTCTTTCTTCTTTTGGCACCCTGCCAGCTTATGGGATGCCCCTTCCCGGGCTTCCTTAGCCGCGAGCAGCGCCGTCCCTGTCATCCCCGGTTCAAACCCATCCCCGAACATGCGCTGCCCATCCCGCAAGAGCAAGGCTTTTTGCTGTTTGCATTGTTCCTGGGTTTCCTGGAACCGTTCCCGATATTCCTGCAAACATTGATCCGCCAAGTCCCGTTCCTGCTTTGCCGCTTCCATCTGCTGCTTTGTGACTGCTTTCTCAGAAAAGCCCGCTTTGTGCGGATGTTCCCGCGAACCGCAGACCGGGCAGGGTTCCCCTTCCTGAAGCCCGCTCGCCAAAAACCCCGCCAGGTCTTCTATAAACATCCGGTATTTCCTGTCATATTCCAGGCTCTTTTGCTGGTAATCTTCCAGCAAGGCCCGCAGCTTGTCCTGCGCTTTCTTTTGCTTGGCCTCAGCCGCCATCCATTGCTTCTGCGTCTGCATCATCTCTTCTAACATAGATTGTTTTTGTGCAAATTCCTTTTCCTGCTGCACAAGTTCCGGCAGCTTTGCCACCTCCGCTTCCAATCCCTGGTTGGACTGCTGCAATGCCTGTATCTTAGCTTGGACCTCGGCAAGGAGCGTTTGCTGCCGCCTTAACCCCTGTTCTGCTTCCTGCCTGCGCTTCCCCGCCTGCGCCGCTTCCTGCTGCCGCTCCTTTAACAAGGCATATTTCGGGCGCAGGGATTTCAGCCCTGCCAATTCTTCCGTCAGCACGGGTATGCGCTCCCGGCAGCGTTTTTCAATATCCGCGGACAAGGTTTCACATTCCTGCTGCCGCTCTTTTAATTCCCTAATCTGGGCGTCGCGGGCCAAAATCTGCTCATCCGCTTTCTGGAGCTGCGCAAAAAGGCGGTTTATTTCCTGCGCCCTTCGCAGCTTATAATTCAATTCCTCCTGCTGCGCCAACAGCGCATGTTCCCGCTCTTTGTACTTTCCTTCCTGCCCTTTTTGTTCCCGGATAATTTGCGTTAAGGTTTCCTGAATCTGTGCGAAATCTGTCTCTAAACGTTCCCTGGCCTCCTGCCAAGGCTCCCAATATGCGCTTTCCCGCGCACACTGTACCCCTTGGATTTCGTGGGCGCACAGTTTACGGTTATCTTCCAGCTTCCCATACAAGGATTTGCTTTTTTCGCGCAGGCGTTTCTGGATTCTGTCATAAACCGCCGTATCAAAAAGCTTTGAAAAAATCTCTTTCCTGTCCCTGGAAGAGGCATGGAGCAGACGTATAAATTCTCCCTGGGCAATCATGGCGACCTGGGTAAACTGTTCCCTGCCCACTCCCAGGATTTCTACAATTTTCTCGTTGATTTCCCGCACCCTGCCCGGATATTCTTTTCCATC
>CATLBW010000102.1 GCA_949879775.1 uncultured Lachnospiraceae bacterium | reverse complement strand
GCATAGACCCCGCAAACGCCCTTTTCGCAGAATTCCAAAATATGCGAAAGCCACAGCAGCCAGTCTTCCCTGTTCAGCTTGTACAAAGGCTGCGCTGCATAAGCGTCCTCAAAAAATTCAATGCCCACCTTCGTAATCTTTCCATCCTGCACAACCGCCTTAAAATCCTTTTCGGGCAAGGCCAGCGTCCTGTCCACGACCATAGCGCTGCCCTCGCTTTTGGCTATCTCCTTTAAGACGCTCTCCTCAAACACCAAATCGCCGTGCATAAGCAGGATATCGTCATCTTTAAGCACATCCTCGGCCAGGGCGATAGAATAGATATAATTTGTCTGGTCATACACCGGGTTATGGCGAAAGGTAAAAGAAACCTCCGGGTATCTGCCCGCCACATATTCCTGCAGATGCTCCGCAAAGGGGCCCGTCGTTACCACCACGTCCGTAATCCCTGCCTTTACCAGCATCCTAAGCTGCCAGTCTATGATTGTCGTTCCCGGCGCAATCTCCGCCATACATTTATTCTTAGTCTTTGTCAGCTCGCCCATACGCTTGCCGATCCCTGAATTTAAAATCAATGCTTTCATCTTATCATTCCCCTATTTTAAAAATTCCATGAATGCTTCTTTGTTCTGTATCGGCGTAGTGGTCGGCCTGCCCAAATCCGCACGCGATGACAAGTTGGTCTTGATTTCTGCGAACACTGAGCCTTTCGCCTGGGCAATCTTATCAAATAATGAGAGCGCTTCTTCCTCCGTCTCGGCAGTAAAGATATTCTCATAACCGCAGGATTTGGCAATCCCCAGGTAATCGATCTTCCCGCTTACCGTAGGCATGCCCCCTACCGTCTCATGCGCCTCATTGTTAAACAATACATGGACAAAATTCCCCATCTGTGCGCTTCCTGCCACGGCAAGGCTTCCCATATGCATGAGCGCCGCCCCGTCGCCGTCCAAACAGAACACGCGGCGGTCATTCTTTTCCCTGGCAATCCCCATGGCGATCATAGAAGAGTGCCCCATGGAACCCACGGTGAGGAAATCTTTCTCATGTCCCTGCCCACGCGCCTCCCTCGCCTCAAACAACTCCCTGGAAAGCTTGCCGGTAGTGGAGACAATGATATCGCGTTCCCCTGTATGCTCCACGAACAGCTTCACTACATCTTCCCTCGACAAGGGGTAATTATTGGAATATTCCAGCTTCTCATCCGACTCTAACGCGCCTTTCCTCACAACCAGGGCGCACTGGTGGCCAAGGGCAAATTCTTCTTTCACCCTGGAAAAATACGCCGCTAACTCCTCGGGCGTGGTCTCCTTGGAGATTACAAAATTCTGTATGCCCAGGCAGCCTAACAGATCCCTGGTAACCTCTCCCTGATAAATGTGCTGCGGCTCATCGTGGACGCCCGGCTCTCCCCGCCATCCTACAATAAATAATACCGGGATTGCATATACTTTATCATTCACTAAGGAACAGATAGGGTTTACGGCATTGCCAATGCCGCTGTTTTGCATATAGACAACCGCCGGCTTCCCGGTCGCCAGGTAATGGCCCGCTGCAAGCCCCACTGCCGCCCCCTCGTTCGCCGCAATCACATGCCTGTCGCCGATGCCGTACCGGCTCATCAGCGTATCGCACAATGCCCGAAGCTGTGAATCCGGCACACCTGCATAAAACGATGCGCCCAACTGCTCAATCTCATCCAGTAAATATTTAATCTTCATTTTATTTCCCTCCGCATATTGTCATACTCTTTGCTTATATACTTGTTGCTGGCTTGCCTGCCCCCTGGTATAACCTAATATTCAATCAGCCATGGGGCATGCCCCTTTCGCTCCTCCTTCGGGGGCAGTTTCCTGTAATCCCCAAAATTATTTGTCAAATACTTCTCAATCTCCCGCGGGCATTTAACAGTCAGGCCCTCAAACAAAATCTCCGCTGGTTCCATAACATCAGCCCTTGGCACCTGGATTTTCGGCAGCCCGCCATAGCCCAGGTACTGGGACTGGCGCCCATTATATTTTCGCATCATCCTGTCTGTCTGGCGGTACAGGAAACGTTTGGGCACAGGCAGCATCAGTATATGGAGCGTATGGCGCACACAGCCGTACAGCAGCTTCTTTGCCCCTGTATACTCCACGCTCGTGCCTGTCACACATTTGGCAATATACAGGTTCAGCATCCATTTCATCCTGCGGTAATGCCTCTTCCTCTCCCCTTTATCATCCGGCAAGGCGTCATATGGGAAAATATCAATATAAATCCCCGAATGGATATCAAGCTTCCGGCAATACTTTTCTACAAATTTCGTATTGTCCTTCCTTACCTTGGCAAAATAAAAAGGAGACCCCGGCTCCGTCCGGAAGGTCTGTAAAAATAAATCCGCCCGCAGGCGCTTTTGCGCCCCGGCAAGGAATTTCTCATAATCTTCCCGCCGCATCCCTATATCCAGGTCGTCATCCCAAGGTATGAACCCTCCATGGCGGACGGCCCCCAGCGCAGTCCCTCCCATGATAAAATAATCAATCCCAAGTTCCGCGCATACACGGTCCACATCCGACAAAATATCCAGCAAATGACCATGGAGCCGTTCGATGTCATATGCCTGCCGCCCATGATCATGACATGAATTCTTCATACAATGGCAATACCTCCTTTGTGCTTCCCTGCATCTTAATCACCCCATCATGGAGCCACAAAATTGTATCACACAGCTTGCGCAATGTATCCCCATTGTGGGACACTATGACAACCGTACGGTCTTTATCATTGATTAACTGTTTCATTTTCTTAAAGCTCTTTTTCTTAAACTTAGCGTCGCCAACGCTGAGCACCTCGTCCACCAACATAATCTCCGTTTCCAGGATAGCGGTAATGGAAAAGGCCAGTTTGGAATGCATGCCGCTTGAATATGTCCTCACCGGGCGGTCAATAAATTTCCCTAACTCCGAAAATTCTATGATTTCTGGCATCCTTTCCCTGATTTCTTCCTCTGAAAACCCCAAGAGCATACCGGAGAGCAGGATATTTTCCCTGCCGGTAAGCTTCTTTTGGAACCCCACGCCAATAGAAAGCAGCGACACCGTATGCCCATGTAAATCAATGCTGCCCTCGTCAGGGGCAAAAATTCCGGCAATAGCTCGCAAAAGCGTCGATTTCCCGCTTCCGTTCTTGCCTACAATGCCCATAATCTCGCCTTTCGGCACCTTAAAAGAAATCCCGCGCACAGCCTCAAAAATCTCCATATTGCTCTTCTTTAACTTAAACAGGCTCTGCTTTATCGACATCTTATTCAGGCACCGATACCTGATCCTCAGGTCTTTTACCTCGATTGCGTACTTTTTGTCTTCCATGCACTCACCTTCACCATCACATAACTTTCACATAACTGTTCTCATTCTTATAGATTAACCGTATGCCGATTGCTGAGAATATGCATCCCACAATAAGCCAAAGCCCCAACGCCAGAAAATCCGGCTCCGTATTATACAGCATGCACTTGCGCAGGCTGTCAATCACGAGCGCTGCCGGGTTACATCTGAGAAGCAGCGTGACATATCCGGCCCCCAACGCCTTGCCAACCCTAGTCTCTATCGAGTAAAAGATACCGCTCAGATAGAATACAAGCTGGAGGAACACATTGATCAGGTTGCTCAAATCATCCACATAAACGCCAAAATGAAGCGCTATGCAGCTAAAGCCAAACGTCACGACAAACAATACAAGCATACAGGGGATAATATAAACCAGGCGGTAGCTTACCGGCACCAGATAAAGGACCATCGCGCCTAACACAAGGGAAAATGAAATGCACATCTTAAAAGCATTGATTAACATCTGGATGATAATCAATATATACTTGGGCATATAAATTTTAGAGACAATAGAACTGTTCTTAGACACCAGGCGCACGCTCTGTTTGATTGACCCGGAGAAAAAACGCCAGGACGATAACCCAATAAACACGAACGCCGCAAAATATTTCTCCCCTTTGCCGAATACAATAATAGCCACAAAAGAGTAGACAAGCATAAACAGCAGCGGATCTAAGATCCACCACAACCAGCTTAAATGGGAATCTGCCACTTCCGCTTTCAGCCCGGATTTTGCTGAATAAATAGCATATTCTCTATATTTCTTTATATCTGCCAGGAACCTTCTCACTGCTGCTTCCTCCGTATTCTATATGATAGCGCGGCCTATGCGGTTTGCCGCGTGTGCCTTTGTATTTATATTGTTATGCTAAGCAAAAGATTTATCTGCCCCTCAGTATAACCAATTGCATAATCTTACCATAAAAGCGGCGCCCCGTCAATGAATATGCCCTTTTCAGCGCACAAAACAGTACATGTGCATGGCTAACTGAACGGTAACCGAAAACGGCCTACAAATATTTCAAAACCCCATTTATGGCATACATAAGGAAATAGGAAACGGATTTTAAAACCCCAAACCCCATATACCGATAAACGCCAAACTGCATTTTCGCGGACTTTAATTTATTCCTTGATTTGCCGCCCTTGCTCATGCGGCTTTTCACTAAAGGCTCATTGACGCCGGACGCCTTGCCGTATTTTTGCAGGACCTTTAACCATAAAATATAATCCTCATGCAGTTCGTCATGGCACATATAAAATTCCTGCGCCACCGCTGTTTCCATTACCACCGACGAACAGCAGATGCTGTTGGTGCGAAGAAGCATCGGGTACGTCACTTCCTGCGAAACCCCAATCACTTTATGCAAGGGGCTTCCATCCATGTCCATCAATTCCCGTCCTGTACAACAAAGCACGCATCCTGTCTCGGCCAGCCTGCGGCATTGTATCTCAAGCTTCTCCTCCTCCCACCAATCGTCTGCGTCCAGGAAAGCGATGTATTTCCTGTTTTTCCTTGCCGCTCGCTGAATGCCGATATTCCTGCTCGCCGCAACTCCCAGGTTACGTTCGTTGCGCAAAAGCTCCACCCTGCCGTCATCCGTATATTTTTCCACAATCTCAACTGTGCGGTCAGTGGAGCAGTCGTCTATGACGAAAAGCTCCCATCGAACACGCTGGCACAACACAGATTCAATCGCCTTGGCGATATACTTTTCCGCATTATAGGCCGGCATAATGACCGACACAAGTGCTAGATTCTCCATACTTCTCTCCCATAAAGTTATAATTGGATATAGCTAAGGCGCTTACTCTTTCACCGCCGTCACCTGCCCCTTATCAATCCCTTCCGTATTCTCTTTCTGGAAAATAATCTTAAACGTCATCAGCATCAGACGGATATCCTGCCAGAAGGAATATGTCTCGATATAAGTTAAGTCCAATTTTAATTTATCGTACGGGGTCGTGTTATACTTACCATACACCTGGGCGTACCCGGTAAGCCCAGCTTTGACCTTCAGCCGGAAGCTGAATTCCGGGATAATCGCCTCGTACTCATTGGCTATCACTTCCCGCTCCGGGCGCGGTCCTACAAAGGACATTTCCCCTTTGAGGATATTAAAAAGCTGGGGAAGCTCGTCAAAATGGATTCTCCTTATGAACCGCCCCACAGGGGTAATCCTGTCATCATCTTTTTTAGCGAGCTGCGCCCCGTCCTCCTCCGAATCCATGCGCATGCTGCGGAATTTTATAATCTTAAAAATCTCTCCGTCCCTTGTCAGCCGCTCCTGCGTGTAGAACACCGGGCCTTTGTCATAGAGCTTTATCCCCGCCGCAATCAGCAAAAGGACCGGGGATGAGATTACAATCGCTATCAGCGACAGCACAATATCCATCGTCCGCTTGACAAACCGCTGCTCAATCGTCAGCCCCCTGTTCCTCGAAAGCATCAGGGGGGAATCAAACAGGTGGATGCGCTCTGTCCCAGTGAGGATAATATCAGAAATCTTCGGCGTAATATAGGTGCGCTTATTCTGGTCGAAGCAGAATTTGAGTATCGGGTTGCGCATCTTCGTCGGCAAATCACAGAGCACCACCGCCTCATACTCCAAAATCTTCTCATACAGAGCCTTGTAGCCCATGTACACGCTTGCAGTGGCGCAGACATTATACTTATCCTTGCGCGAGTTAATCTTGCGTATTAAGTCATCCGGGGAATGCTCCCCATAGATGACAATCATCCTCCTCGGGGGATAAAGCCTGGTATAGATAAAGCGCACCAGATAGACCCCCGGCAGGATTACGCAAAGCTCCGCACCCGTCAGCGCCGCCATGGGATGGACGGGCATATAATTATTGGCAACCATACAGACCTGGATATAGCCAACCACATTTGTACATAATATGCCAAGGATCTGCGACAGGCAGATATCCGTAATGCGCAGGTAGCCGATGCGGTAGCCGCCATATATCCTCGTAAAAAAATACATAATCAGCACGTACATGCCAATGACTGCCCAGTTCCCTTTATTCCAGAAACGGTTCTCCTCTGACAGCATCGGCGTATAAACCATATACCATGTATACCCAAACATAACTGCCTCAAACAACAGCAGGATGGCGTTGGCAGCCAGATTGAGCAAATGCTTGTATTGCTCTCTTCTTCTCATATCCTTATCCTTTTATCAGCCTGCGGATTTTTTTCTTATCCCGCCCTTTTGCCCCCAGCTCGCCCAGCAGCAGGTCCACGGTCTCACCCTCCAAGATATTGATGCGGTAGGAAACCTTTATCCTGCGGCTTTGCGGTATCATTTCTTCTATTATAATCTTTGGGTCAGAATTGTCAAACAAAAAACTGTCCTTTCCTGCCTGGTAACCATTCGTTTTGTAGCAAACAGGCGCAATCTCCCCACCGTCCTCCCCGGTCCACATCAAGGAAACGTCCTTCAACAGGCAGGCGCTTAACGCCGGGTCCACCGTAACGCCCACCGCCTGCCCTGGGATTGATACGGTATAGCAGACATCCTTACCGCGCCCTGTCTCGATGAAGTAGGAATCCTCCTCCGAAAACCCCTGCCCATAATCCAGATACACCTGCGCACGCCTGCGCTCCGTCTCAGACAGCAGCTCCCCCAAGGGCACAGCCGGTTTGCCCATGCTGTGGTACAGGCTCCCAGGCGAAATGCTGCCGCCCGCAACGTAGCTCTGGAACCGCCGCTCCATCTGCGCAAAGGTCTCCTGCCTTTCTGGCGTGAGGCCAAATTCCCCATAGAAATCAAACTGCCTGCCAAACTCTGCGCGGACAGCGGCGCTTTGAAGGTAATAATGCAGCGCGCGGAATACAATATAGTCCACGGGAACTGGGAAAAAAAACGTCCATTCATAATCCAGCACATGGCAGCGCCCATCTTCTGTCAGCAAAAGGTTGGAAAAAATCAAATCCACATCAGCGACTGCAAACGATGGCATGCCTGCCGGGACTTGCGCTTCACCAAAAACCTCCAAAAACCCCGGCGTCATATAAAAGCCCTCTGTCTCAGCGCTGGCCCGAACCCTCATAACGGCCTTCCTTAGCATATCCGCCGCTTCCTGCGCTTTTCCCTGCGCCAGCAGGCTATCCAATTCTTCTTCCACGGTAATCCCTTGCAAATATTCAAACTCAACCCTGCCATCAGCAGGCGCACAGCGGTTCACAAAAAACTGTCCCCTTTCCTGCCAGAGGCCTGCAAGCCTCCTGCCCGCCTCCGCAATATGGTCGATATGCTGCTGCCCTTCGGGGTATTCCGCTTTTTTGTACAAGATATTCTTCCCATCTGCGGCGCGGACAATCCGCGTCTGGATAGAAAATTGCCGGCTCCTGCCGCTGGAATATTTTGTATAAATAACGCTCTCTGGCTGCATATCCTCTTGGCCTGCCATGTCAGCCTGCTTATCCACAGCTATCGCCCCGGCATTCTGTATGCCCTCCGTCTGCGGCTTGGTGATTTCCACGAAAAAGGAGTTGGCGTACAGCGGGAAAAGCCCGTCCTTTAAAATCTCATCATAGACCTTCCCCTCATCCATCAGCACCAGACGGTCCCGGTCAAAATTACAGATGTTGCGGTTTAACTCCCCCTGCCTGGGAAGACGCTCGTTTGAATAAATGACATACGGGAATTTGTAATCGGGGTAAGGGTAATAAATCTTGTAGTCGTCATAACCACAGTCCTTTATAATCCTGCAAAGCCCGGGAAGCGTAAAGGTACGCACGCCTTTCGTGTGCTGGTAGCCCTCTAATCCTTCAAAATATGCGCCTACATGGTCTTCCCGGCAGCCCGCCCAATATTTCAGCCCAAATTTATTCTCAATGGCGAGCAATAGCCTGCCGCCAGGGCGGATATGCTCCATAACCTTGGTAAGGAAGCCATGGTAAGGCTTATCGCCGCCGATATAGCCCTGCCCATATTCAAACACGCCGATTAAGGTCGCGTAGTCAAAATCCCTGTCTAAATCTTTCTCTACATCCTGGAAATTGCCCAGCCGGATTGTAATGTTGCTGCTTTCCTTGTGCCGTACGGCATTTACCATGCTCCGTCTCTTCGACAAATCAATGCAGGTGACAGATTTTGCGCCTGACGCCACCGCCCCGGTCACAGCGCCGCAGCCGGAACCGACTTCCAATACCTTTGCCCCTGGCGCAAACGGATACCAGCTCAAAATATTCTCGCGCTCATGGGCAAGATGGTACATGACTGCCCAATCCCGTTCCCTGGCAACCACCTTGGGGAACTCTTCCTCAGCGTGCGACTGCACCAACTCTAAGATGCGGTCTTCCACCGCCCCGTCGCTGTAGAGGTCTTCCCCCGGATAATGTGTCTCATCCACAATAACATTGCCCATTCGCTCCATAACTTCCTCCATTTTGCACTTCCTGCCCAGGTTTACGCCGCAGCTTTGCTAAAACCCTGCCCTACACCTGCTTCAGTGAGAAATCCGCCTTAGACAAGGTAAGGTTGGGATTATAATAAGGGTCCCCGTTGTCCAAACATTGTTTCCATTTATTTACAAAATATTTCATTTCCCGGTAATAACGCTCAAGCTTCTCCGGGGAGTCCTCAAGCCCGCGCGATTTCGATTCATAGTGGTAAAGCTGCGCATAAGGGTTATAGACCACCAGTTTGCCCATTTCGCGCACCTTCATGCAATAGTCAATATCATTAAACGCCACCACCAGCTCCTCGGTAAGCCCGCCCACCGCCTCATAGACCGACCGCTTTGTCATCATGCACGCCGCCGTGACGGCGCTGTAATCCTGCGCGCAGATAATCCGCGAAAAATAGCCGTTGGCATTGTGCTCAAACCCGATAAAGGTATGGCCGGCAATGCCGCCAAAGCCCAGGACTACGCCCGCATGCTGGATTGTGCCGTCCTCATAGTAGAGCCTTGCCCCTACCGCGCCCACATCTTCCCGCATGCAATAGCCAAGAAGCTGCCCCAAGCAGTCCGGATGGATGATTTCCGTATCGTTATTCAACAACAGGAGATAGTCCCCCTTCGCATACCTGGCGCCGAAATTATTGATTGCCGAGTAATTAAACTCCCCATCCCAATAGACGACATGCGCTTTCCCATTGTCCTCTTCCAGCCTCTTGTAATAGGCAAACGTCTCTTTAAGCTCACTGTTGTTCTCTATAATGATATACTCATAATTGCGGTATGCGGATTTCTGCTCAATGGACTGGATACACTTATTAAGGTCGTCTGTATGGTCCTTATTGGGAATCAGGATGGAAATTAGCGGCTGCTCCTGCCAATGCCACGTAGTCCGGTAAAGCCCTGGGTATTCCCCCATCGCGACCTTTGCCGGCAGGCCCAGCCTGTCGTAATGCGCCTGGATGGCACGCCTGCCCGCCTCAAAGGCATAACGTTTGCTCTCGGGGTTCTCCGCCGTGGAGTTCTCATGCGCGCGCCAATGGTACAGCACCTTGGGGATGTGGACGATTTGCTCCGTCTCTTCCGTGCAGCGCAGCACAAAATCATAGTCCTGGGCGCCGTCAAATTCCCCATCCAACAGCCCCGCGCGCTCTATTAGCGAACGCTTCGCCACAACCAGATGGCAAAAATAATTCATGCTGCACAGAAGGTCGGGATTATAGCCTGATTTAAAATGCGGCTCAAAATACCGCCTGCCATTCATAGAAACCTTGTCCTCGTCTGAATAAACCAGCTCCGTCCCCGGCTGCTTTCGCAATGCACTGGCGCATTCATACAAAGCGTCCGCTGTCAATAAATCGTCATGGTCCGCAAAGACTATGAAATCCCCTTTTGACGCTTTTATGGCAGCATTGGTATTGTCCGATATCCGTTGCGGCTCCTGATGGCGCACCACCCTGACCCTTTTTTCCCTTTTCTCCAATTTGTCCAGGTAACCCGTCAGAGGGGAGGGCGAACCGCTCCCGTCCGACAGGCACAATTCCCAGTTGCCATATGTCTGCGCCTTTATGGATTTCACCAGCTCTTCCAGATACTTGACAGGCGTTTTGTATAGAGGCACCACAATGGAAAACAGAGGGCCTGCCTCCCACTGCTCCTCCCTTTGGCGCAAAAGCTCCTCCTCCGTGGGCGCCACAGCACGGCGGTATTTCTCATAATCTCCCTGAGGCGCAGATTTCTGCAGCAATACCTGCACCGTGCGGGCGCAAAACTCCTTTGGCCCATGCTGGCGCAGGAAACGCATGCCCTTGCCAAGATAACTGCTGCCCATGATATTTTCAAACAGGAAAGTAGAAATTACCGGAACCTTTACGCGAACCTCGCGTCCCCCTCCGGAAAATTCCAGCCGTACTTTAGAAATCCCGCGATGAGGCAGCGCTATTTCAAACCCTGCATGAGGAAGCTTTGGCGCCTCCCGGTACACATGCGCCACGTCCCTGCGCTCATGCC
>CATLBW010000101.1 GCA_949879775.1 uncultured Lachnospiraceae bacterium | reverse complement strand
CTCGCGGCGCATATTAATATCTGTCAATAATTGTTTCTTAATCTCCTTTTTCTTCTTGCCACTGCACTTAATTTTCTTAATTACTGCATTCACATATTGGTTAGCATTCATCTCTCATTCCTCCATGATGTTTGACACTGCGGCGGATATCCGTCCCCAGACCCCTTCAATCTCCTTCAAGGCCTTAGCTCCGACATCAGTAATCTCATAATACTTCCTAGCAACCTGCTTCCCCTCAGCCTCACTCCAACGGCTCACAACCAGGCCGTCATCTTCCAGGCGATACAGAATCGGATAGAGCGTCCCATCTTTCAGCAAAAAGATTTCCCCACCCTTTTCCTTCATCTCTTGGATAATCTGGTAGCCATATTTTGGCTCCGATGCCAGCAATTTCAACACAACCATATCCAAAACACCCTTCTTCATCTGCCTTTCATATTTCTCGTTCATATACTACCTCTTTACTTTGTATTACTAAGTATATTGTATCAACAAAGGAAGAAAAAGTCAATAAACTTCTTCTGGTTGTAAAAATTTTCTTTCAGGGGTATAATAGGACAAACACATGGAGGTTTACTTATGATTTCAACCAAAGCACGCTATGCGCTCAGGGTCATGATTGACCTTGCACAGCATCAGGAAGATAAATATATCCCTTTAAAGGAAATTGCCAAGAGGCAGGAGATTTCCGAAAAATACCTGGAAATCATCCTCAAGATGCTCGTTTCCGGCAAAATGCTGACCGGGCTGCGCGGCAAGGGCGGCGGCTATATGCTCACACGCACCCCTGGGGAATATATCATCGGAGAAATAATCGAGCTTACCGACGGACCACTTGCACCGGTCGCCTGCCTGACGCCTGGCGCCAAGGAATGCCCCAGGAAAGAAGACTGTATCACGCTCCCCTTGTGGCAGAAATACCATACCCTTATGCATAACTTTTTCTACGGCATCACATTGGAGGACTTGATAAAGGGGGAATTTTAAAGTACAAAAAAGAACCAAGGATATGGAAATCCCCATATCCTTGGTCCTTTCTTTGCGCATTCCCTTAAAAATATTTACTGAAATCAAATACCCCCTAAGCCAGCCACCCTTTATAATGCTTTAGGCACTCTTCCAACAGGGATTCCGCGAACACTTCCTGCCCATCCATCTCATGCACTGAAAAACCAATGCCAAACCCATCCCTAAACCCATGCGGGGCAAGCCCCGCATCAGCTTCTCTCAGCATGGGAATGTCAAATTCACTATCCCCTGCTGCAACCACATAATCCGCATGAATATATTCACGGAACCTTGAAACCGCCTTTCCCTTATTCAAATCCCTGGGGACAACATATACCTTCTCGCCATTACAAAATACATCTACCAGCTTCGCATCCAATATTTCCCGCAAATCGGCAGCCGCCTGCTTTGGCTGGCTGCATTTCGTGAAAACGAACAGCCGCTCGATGAACCGCAGCTCGAATTTCCTGCGCGCATCTTTTCCTAAAATATGTAGCGCCCTTTCCAGCTCCACCTGGCTTTTTTCCGCCAACGCAAGCGATTCCTGATACCAGGAATTATCCCTTTTGCCGTCAGCCAGCAAAATCCCCCCGTTGCAGACCAGGGCATAGGGGAATGCGCCAACCCCCAGATCAATACGCTGATACTGCTCCACGCTTCTCGTGGAGGTCGGCACAACCAGTATTTCTTTTTTCACTTCCTGCAAAAGCTGATGCGTCTTTTCCGTGATAAACGAAATTTCCCTGCCCTGATAGGTTTCCACATTCCTTCTCGCAGGACCAATCTCATGTTTATAGGAATATATGATTGTATTATCTAAATCTGTATGCAAAACCACCATTTTACTTTTTCGACACAATCGCCTTACGGATAAGGTCAACCGGGATAATCAATACTGCCAGCGCCATGGAGACGAGCAGCGCTTTCACGCTCAGCATCGTCGTGCCGAACACTTCGCCGCCAATCTGGATAATCACCGTCTGCATGATAAAGATGGCCCCCATCACTAGGATAAAGTTCTTATTCTCGCCAATATGCTCAAAGAGGTTGAATCGCTCCGACCTGGTGTTTAAGCTGTTAAAGATAATAGAGTATATGAAAAAGGCGAACATAAAAGTCTTCTCATACAATTCAGGGTCCGTACAGCCCGCAGGCGTTACGAAATCCGTTATGCCCCCGATGTTCTCTAAAATCAGGATGGAGCCTAACGTTATAAAGATAGCGCTTGTCCCAATCGCGGACTTTATATACCCGGTAAGGATATTGTCTGTGCGCAGCGCAGGCTTATCCTCCATATAGCGGTTAAGGATCGGCTCCCCGCCAAATGCCATCGCTGCCAGAGTGTCCATAATCAGGTTAATCCACAAAATCTGCACGATTGAAAACGGCTCTGTCCACCCAAGCACCGGAGCAATGATATTCATCAATAAAGTGCTGATATTTACGGTAAGCTGGAAAATAAGGAACTTGCCAACGGATTTCGCCATCGTACGGCTGTTAAGCACACAGTCCTTAATGGACGTCAAACTGTTGTTCAAGATTACCACATCGCCCGCCTCCTGCGCAACGGCAGTGCCATCGCCCATGGCAAACCCGATATCGGCCTGTTTTAACGCCGGGGCGTCATTTACGCCGTCGCCTGTCATGCCGCAGACATTTTCAAGCTGCTGTGAAATAGAGACCAGGCGCTTTTTATCCAGGGGCTTCGCCCTGCTGACGACACGAAGGTGTGGAAGCTTCTTCTTCAATTCCTCATCCGACATATCCTCAAGCTCTTCATGCGTCAAGACAACGTCTGTGTTTTCATCCTTTAAGATGCCCGCCTCTTTGGCGATGGCAACGGCCGTCTCTTCTGCATCGCCCGTAACCATCACAACCTGGATTCCTGCGCTGTTTAAGATTTCCACAGTCTCCACCGCATCCGTCCTCACGTTGTCACGCAGGCAAAGGACAGCCAGCAGGATTGTCTTGCCCTCGGCAATCGTCGCTACGGACAAGAGCTTCATCGTCCGTTTCGCCTGTGCTATCATCTGCTCTTCCACCTTTTTCTTGTCGGAAGCCAAAAACTCTTTGACCTGCCCGTCCGGCTCCATATAATGGGTCACCTTGTCGATAATATTCTCAGTTGCGCCCTTCCAATAGACCGTCTTGTCCTTCAAAATTACCGTCGCGCACTTCTTCTCCGAATCGAACCCGCTAATTTCCTGCACCTTTTCCTGTCCAAGCCCCGGCGTATAGCCATGCCCTAGCGCATAGGTGAGCAGCGCACGATCCATATTGTTGCTGCCGATGGCCTTTCCCTCAGATACCTTGGCAAGGTTATTGAGGGTTATCGCCTCCATGAACGCACTGCTCTGTATGGAATCTGTAAGCGCGCCAGCCCCAGTGATAAACTCCACCAGAGAAAGGTTGCCTTGCGTAATGGTCCCCGTCTTATCACTGAACAGCACATTCATATATGCAGAATCCGAAAACGCGGCTTTATGGCTTACCAGGATATTCTTTTTATACATAGATTCCGTATTCATCGACTGCACAAGGCTATTCATCATCGGCAGGCCCTCCGGCACCGCCATGATGACAATAGAAGCCATCAACATCACTGCCTCAGCGACCAACAGTAAAATGGATACCACGCTCACTGCCTCGCCAGCCCGCAAAACAGAAAGCCCTACATGCAAAATACCTGCAATCGCAGCAGCCGATACGCCGAGCTTGCCAATGCCTGCCGCTACCACTTCAAGTTTTAAGCTGGAAGTGTCTTTACGCTCATCTTCCTCATTTTCATCCGTCAGGGCTTTGTTAATTTTCCCCAGCTCTGAGGCGTCGCCGATAACGGTCGCCACCATGTAGCCTTCCCCGGACGTCACCACAGAGCCCATGAAGACTTTGCTTGCAGAAGCATAATCTGTTGATTCGGCGTCCGCCATATCGAAAGCCGCCGTCTTGTCCTCATCCCGCGACTCACCGTTTAGCGCCGCCTGGGATACTTTAACCCTCCCCTCAAAGAGCAGGCCGTCAACCGGGACTTTGTCCCCTGCCTGCACAAGGATGGTATCGCCTTTTACAATTTCACTTGTGAGGATATTTATCAATTTTCCGCCTCGCACCACCTTGGCAAACGTTTTGCTGTATTCCTCCTGCAGCGCTTCACTTCTCGAACTATTCCTATATTCGGATAATGTGCTAAAGCCGGTTGCCAGCCCGATTGCCAATACAATGCTGATAATCTCCACAATGTCATTTTCGCCTGCCATCGCCGGCACAAACACGCCCAGCACGGCAAGCGCAACCTTCAATACCAAGGCAGCGCATAAAACCTTAATCCAAATATCGTTAAAGGCGCCGATGAACATTGACCACAGGGACTCTGTCTCCTTCTTGGCAAGCTCATTCGTGCCAAATTCCTGTTTACTCTTATTGACCTGGGCGTCTGAAAGGCCCCGCATCAATTCCTCTTTGTTTAAATTATCCATTTCTAGGTAAATGACCTCCTCTTTCCGTAAAAATCAAGTAATATAGAGATAAAGATAGGGAGAGAGAAACTGCCTGACAGTTTCTCCCCTCCCCGTCAAAATCAAAAATCCCGCTTATGGGGCTTATGCGCCCCTTACATAAACCTTCTGCTAAGCTCACCCAGGCCCGGATCATTCGTTCCCTGCCCGATAGCGTTAAACTTCCATTCCCCGTTGCGCCGGTATACCTCGCCAAAAATCATCGCCGTCATCCCGGAATAATCCTCCGTCAGGTTATACTTGCACATTTCGTTGTTGTTCCTTGCATCCACAAGCCGTATAAAGGCATTCTCAATCATCCCAAAGTGCTGGCGCCGCTGAACTGCCTGATATATATTGACGACAATGACAATCCGGTCATATTCCTGCGGCACTCTTGACAAATCAATGATAATCTGCTCATCGTCCCCTTCGCCTGCTCCGGTAAGGTTATCTCCCTGATGGATGACGGTTCCGGATAAATGCCTCAAATTGCCGAAATAAACGATGTCATCCTTGTGTACCAGCTTCCCATTCTTGAGCAAAATAGCAGAAGCGTCGCAGTCAATCGCCTGCGGCTCAGCGCTAAACATTGATTTCAGAAAACCTCCCGAGGGCTTCTTTACTTCATCCCAGCCAAGGCCAACCACAATATGCGCCAGCCCATCATTATCTTTGGACAGGCTGACCTTCTGCCCCTTCTTTAAGCTTATTGACATTTCTTATCCTCCTATTCTACCTCAACGCCATAATTAGCGCATAAAGCTGCCAGCCCTCCCTGATAGCCGCTGCCAATGGCGTTAAATTTCCATTCGGCGCCATTTTTATAAAGCTCGCCAAATACAGCCGCCGTCTCAATGGAAAAGTCTTCCCCAAGGTCGTACCTTAAAAGCTCTTCCCCTGTGGCCTCATTATAAATACGCACAAAGGCATTATTCACCTGCCCGAAATTCTGCCGCCTCGCCTCCGCTTCATAAATCGTCACCGTAAAGGCAATTTTAGCAATGTTAGCCGGGACCATCGACAAATCGACTTTAATCTGCTCATCATCGCCATCGCCGACCCCGGTAAGGTTATCGCCCTGGTGCTGCACGCTGCCCGACGGATGCGTAAGGTTGCCATAAAACACAAAATCCTTGGAATCAGATACTTTGCCGGAGTCTGTCAGCAAGAAAGCGGCTGCATCTAAATCAAAATCCCCGCCGGTATCAAACGCGTTCACATCCCAGCCTAAACCAACCACAACCTTGGACAAACCGGGATTCCCCTTTGTCAGGCTGACTTTCTGCCCTTTTTGTAAATTCACTGGCATCACTGTCACCTCCTACGCCACTTCTATTCCATAGTGTCCACATAAAGCTGCCAAACCACCCTGGAAACCGCTGCCAATCGCATTAAACTTCCATTCCCCATTATGCCGGTAAAGCTCACCGACCACCACGGCCGTCTCAATCGAGAAATCCTCCCCGAGGTCATAGCGTATTAGCTCCGTATTTGTCGCCTCATCTACCAGCCGTATAAACGCATTGGAGACCTGCCCAAAATTCTGCCGCCTTGCCTCCGCTTCATAAATCGTCACCGTAAAAGCAATCTTCTCAACATTGGAGGGCACTTTCGTCAAATCCACCTGAATCTGCTCATCATCGCCTTCCCCTTCACCCGTGAGGTTGTCCCCCTGATGCATCACAGCCTCGCTCGCATGGCTGAGGTTGCCATAGAAAATAAATTCCTTCTCTGTGGGGCACCTGCCGTCAGCGCCCAGCATGAATGCTGCTGCGTCAAGGTCGAAATCCGCTCCCGAATCAAACGCGTTCACATCCCAGCCAAGCCCGACCATAATGCTTTTAAGCCCCGGGTTGCCCTTTGTTAAGTCTACCTTCTGTCCTTTTGATAAATTAATTGGCATCGCTTACCCTCCTAAATATTTATGTTTAATGTTGGTGTAGCTGCTGCTTTCTTTCCCTTATTGTAACTCCTATAGTTTATATTTATTCCAAAGCATGGTGCCTATCTCCTTGCCGAAGGCATATGGTATTCCCGCTTGAATTCTTCTTTTATCGCCTCAAGCCTTACTTTATCCTCTTCCCGCTTCTTCTTTGCATCCTCCTGGATTCTCTTAGTCTCCTCAATGCCGCTGGTAATTGTCCGCCAGGTATTCTCTAAGGTCTCAATCTGGATGGAGCTTCCGGAAGCGAGCCTTGCCGTCATCTTAGAAGTCTCTACTGTGTTCTGGGCGTTCTTAATAAGCATTTCGTTGGTCTTCTTATCCAGCGCCGCCATAGATTCCGCCTGAATCTTTTGCCGCTTTAGCAGGATTGCCTGCGCAAGTGCCTGTTTAAATATCGGAAGCGTTACGATAAACGCAGAATTAATCTTCCTTACCAGGTTGTAATTGCTGAATTCCATGGTTTTAATCATGGGGATGGACTGCATAGCGACATTTTCGGCAATCCGCAAATCCTGTGTGCGCTGCTCCATCATCATCAACGCCTGGTTGAGGCTCGTAAGCTCAAATTGAATCGACTGGTCGCCGCTTTGCTCCAAGTCCTGCTGCCTTTGTGCAATATAAGCTTCAATTTCCCGGCAGGCCTGTTCTCCTGCCAGAATATATTTCACAAGCTCATGATAGTAGTTAACGTTTGCCTCAAACATCTGGTTGAGCTTACGGTTAGACTGCTTGATTTCCGATTCATAACCTTTAAGCTGTACGTAAATCTTGTCGATTTCCTCGCCCATCGTATGGTATTTGGCAAGGATTTTCTCTAACTGCTTCTTGAGGTTGCCAAACAATTTGTCTAAAAACCCAGGGTTGTCCTGAATCTCATCAATATCAAACTTATCCATAATCTTTGCCAGGATTGCCAGCATCTCGCTTGTCTCATTGAGCTGCGACATGTCCATGCCGTTTAAGACTACGTCGGAGGCTTTGGAAATCTCCTCCGCCGCCTCCGCGCCAAAGGACACAATCGTCTCTAAATTATGCACCTCAATCGTGCTGACGATACGGTCAACTTCCTCCGAATTGACAAGCTCGGCATTCATCTGTTCCCTGTCGGCAACAATATTATACTCCTGGACCACTTCTATCTCATTCTTGGCCTCCGGGATCTGCGCTGCCGCAGTCGCCGCTGTAGATGCTGTTTTGCTAAAATCAAGTCCCATAATCAATTACCTCTCTTAAATATAATGTCACGCCAGCTTTGGCGCGTACTGCGCAACGGAAGGTTATGCAAATCGGGCGCCTGTAAATCATAGATATATTCCCCAATCTGATGCTCCTCCATTATTTTCTTGTTAAAATGCTTCTCTATGCTCTGGTAGCCCGTGGGCACGAAAAAGACGATATCAAACCCTATCTGGTTTAAAAATGCTGCCAGGATGCTGTCCTCAAGCGAAATCACTGTCTCTGTCGTATTGATATAGACAAGCTTGGGGTTTTTCTTCGTAAAATCAAATTTCTGGATCATCCTCACAATCTCTTTGGGAAGGTTGAGCGCCGTGGCTATGACCGTGTACTCCATCCCATTTTGCCCAATCCCTTTGATTAGCTTCTGCTCAATGACAGCCTGCAATTTATCCAACATAAATTCCTGCATTTCCTCCCGCAGGATTCCATACCTATAACAGGGATGCTCTTTAATCCTTGCTTTTTGAAGCCGCCCGTTTTTATAAAACTCCGTGGCATACGATTTTACCGGGTTAGGCGCTGAGGAATCAATATATGGCGCTTTTGGCACCAGGACCGTGTCCTCTGTCAACAGTTCCCGGATAGACGTCCAATACTGCTGCACCTGCCCATTTTTTACGCCGGAAACTTTAGAAAAGATAACCGGGACGCTGACAACCCCATCCACAGTGCTGAAACCGGGACGGTATTTTAGCTCCTGATCCCACAAAATCTTTATCTCTTCGTACATGGTCTGCAGGCTGATAATATTCGCTTTGCCATACTGCTGGTTCCGGTACAGCCCGGAATCCTGGTACATAAGCGTATCCAACTCCCGCTCTGCATGGTAAGCCGCCGTCGCCATCGTTGCCTGGGCGCCTTCCCCGGGGAATTTATCAAGGACCAGCGACTCCGTATAATTCACTTCATACAGGATACTGTCCGTAAGCATGCATTTCTGGTTCAGGTTCGGACATAGGACCAACACGTCGACCGGCAGCCTTGCCAAAAAACGCAGGAACATATTCTCATTCTCATTTTTGCTGCCGCCAAGGTAAATGAAACATGCAATCTGAGGAGGCGCCCAATTAGAAAATAACTGCGGCATATAGCGTTTGAGCCAGCACAGAAGGTACACCGCCCTGTTGGTAAGCTTGTTGAGGCTGTCCCCCCCTGCTTTCGCCTCCGCCAACACCACATCGACAAACGCTTTCACCATCAGCCTTTGCAGCTCAATGTTGGGCGCATAAATGATGTTTGCGGACAGATCCATAATCATCTGCTCCTGCCGGGCATATGGTTTCCTGCGGATGCCTGCTATCTCATCCGGCGTCGGCCTTGTAATCTCGCCATTGACAATCACGACCTTACGCTTGGCATTCTTCAAAGATAACTGCAATTGAAATAATTCATTGGCATAGGTCAGCTTATCCTCCACGCCATTGATGCGGATAAAACAGTTATAGAACAGCTTGGGGTCGCTGCCCCGCGCCAATATGCCCTCCCTGACGTCGCTTAACCCCTCGCCCTTAATCCAGGCATTCGTGCAGTTTAAAAGCTTTGGCTTCGTCCCATACAGCCTCTGGCTATCCCATTCAGCCTGTAAATCTTCCCGTATCTTTTTCAGGCAAAACCCGGGCGGAAACGGCTCCATGCCGCTTATCTCCACAGTGTCTGACAGCAGAGAAGACGGGTCCGACTTTAAATACCCCGCATCCCCATGGTATTGCAGCAGCACGACGTCACATCCTGCATTTGACAGGATTGATATGAGCATCAGCTCATAATTGCTGATATCGCCCTCATATAAAATCTTAGGGACATTATTTGCCCCTAACTGGTTTACAATCCGCTCAAACTTGTAGTACAGCCAGCACATAAACTTAATATATGCATTTTTGAGCATATTCTCCGTCTTCCCAGCTTTTCGCAGGGCATCCAGGCAATCATAAATGGCCGACGCCACGCTCTGCCTCTGGTAATCATTCATCCGTGGAAGCCACTTTTGCAGGCTTGCCCCTATGAACCCGAGGCCCATTTGAAAATCCATCCCCATAACCTCGCCATAATACGACAAATTCTTCTCATCAGGGTTGGGGATTTTCCCTTCAATAACCACGCCTGACTTACGTGCCAAGCTATAATATTCCTTAATAAATGTATCTATTTCCTGGGAATACCCATTCAAGCGGCAAAAGTATATCCCTTTCTCCTGCCGGCTGTCTAACCCGGCAAAATAATCGCTGAGGTTACGAATCTTGATACGTTTCAGCATGGAGCGTTCTCACCTTCAATATCTGTTCATTTTATGTTTATACATTACAAATCCCAAGCATGAGCCGACAACACCGCCCACGATATGCGTCAGGTTAGAGACGTTATCCCTGACAAATACACCTTGGAAAACCTGCTGCCCAATATAAATCACCGCTACCAGGATAAAGGTAAGCGGTATCTCCCCCTCTTTGATAGAGGTAAGGGAAGACAGCAAAATAAGGGCAAACACAACCCCGCTTGCCCCCAATAGCCGTACCCCCGGGAATAATATGAAATGAATCACGCCAGTCACAAACGCTGTCGTCAGAATCACAAACAATAAGTTAGAAGAGCCATACTTTTCTTCCAGCAATGGCCCGACAACCAGTATCAACATAATATTTCCTATAAAATGCTCCCACCCGGCGTGCCCTAAGACATGCCCAAAAAATCGGACGTAAGTAAAAGGGCTTAACAGCGACGAGCGGTACACGCTGAACAACAGATTGGTAGAAGCTTTCACTGTCACCTGATCCAAAATCAATACGATAAAACATAATATAGTAAAACCTAAAATAACAGGCGCATTGAACGACACCTTTAACTTTCCTTTGCTGCTGTCCATCTTCCTTCTCTCCCTTGCCACTGCTGCTGCGGCGCCTTAAATCCCTTGCCTATAGCTATGACCTAAACAAGGGCACTCTGCATTATGCAAAATGCCCCTTCTTCTTATACTTATTACCCTTGCCGATACTATATTATAATTGTAAATCTTTTCTATTTCCTTGTCAAGGAAACATCCTGCACTATTTGAAATTTCGTTACTGTTCACACAGCAATGTCATTAAGTTAGTAACGAACTGCCTGAAATGGTTAGATTCTTTTTATGAGGTCTAACCATTTTTATGTTAAAAAAAGGGGCTTGACAAATTCCCTGGAATGTG
>CATLBW010000100.1 GCA_949879775.1 uncultured Lachnospiraceae bacterium | reverse complement strand
ATTTTCTGAAGGTGGGCAATTCCTACTACAATTCCCGGGAACTGGAACGGGATTTGCGGGATCACGGGCAGACAGAGAAATATCATGGCATAAGTCGTTTTGGAATCGGTTTTTTGTCGAGTTTTCTGTGTGGAGATTATGCGGAAGTTTCTACGCTCTATTTTGATGAAGAAAAAAATGCCCGGGAAGAGGAGAGGACAGCGTCTTATCAGAACTTGCATTACGGCCTGCGTTTGCAGGTGACCGGGTTGAGCGGTTATTACACCTTGAAGAACCAGGCCAAACACCATCAGACAACTGGACGCTTGCCGGCGCCGGGCGGCTGCGAAACGGAAACGCTCCATAAGGAGAGGGATGGTTACCGCGCCACGCCCGGGACTTCCATCGTCATCCGGCTTGACCCGGGGAAGTTGGGTACTCTCAATCTGCGTGAGGCAGTGGAGAAATATTTATTTGGCTCCCGCGTGCCGGTATATTACAATAATCAACGGATCGGCTGGACGTATGAGGAGGTAATGCGGGCGGCGCACGAAGAAGAGGGAGAGAAGCTTTATGAGCTGACGCCCAAGATGAAGGAAGAGTTCGACCGCGCCTTTCCGGCTGTCAGCGGAAAGTATCCCAAGCTGGCGATAACGATGATTCCCTTAGATACGGAAGAAGACCAGGTTCTGCCGGGGTTTTCCGGTGTTCTGGTGAAGTGCGATGTACGTTTTGAAGAGGAATTGCAGTGGAAAGCGAAGGATCAGACTTATGAGGTTTCTGGGAAATTTGATTTAGGCAATGGGGGTATACAAATAAGGTTAAACAGTGAAAATAAGATTGGAGATAGAGTGCGCCGTTTTTATTGGGAAGATTTAAAGGGAAAATATGGTTTAGAAAGAGTAGCTGCCTTAGAAGCAGAATTTGCAAAATATTCGGTATGTCCGAAAGCGAAAGATCTGATGGAAACATGGGAGCCATTCTCGAGGCAGATGGGTATAGAGGAAGTGTGGAGAGGTTACAATGATAATCAGCAAGAGGTGGGGGTAGAGTTTTCCTGTGCCAAATTGGGGTGTCCGAATTTCGTGCAAGTTTGTTCTGGCTATCCACATGGAAATAATACATATGTATATCAAGGAATTGTAGCTGGCGATTTAAAGAATCATTATTCTAAATCTACTAAAAATTTTGCAATGTTTTTGCTGGGGGGCGCGTGGAGGCCAGCGGTGGACGTCAGCCGTTCCAGAATATCCGGTTTGCCCTTACCTGTTTTGTTGGCGATTGGGGGCATTTTATGTAAGTATCAGTTTTTGAAGAATATATCGTCTGATTGGAGGAATTTTGAGGGGTGGAAAGACAGTTCTTTAAAAGAGTGGCTGGAACTGAGAGGTTCACAGTTGGATAAATGGCTTTGGAAAAATCTGGATAATGTTTTTCTGGAAATGAAGCAGATGCTGCAAAAAGGCGTCAGGGATTTGACTGATATAACCTCTTTTTCTATAGGCATCTATCATGATTGCGCAGTTTTAGATAAGTATTGGATGGCTTATTTTCAGGATAGATATCGAATGACAATCAACTATGAGCATGGACAGGTTCTTTCTTTTAACGATAAGGAAGAGCCTGAGAGGGAAGACATTTATGACTTGTTTCCGCCCATGATGTTCTGCCTGGCTGCAAGCGATGAGAGCCGCCAATTTATCTGCAGTGCAAATTCTTTGATGCGAAGAGGCATTACGGCGGACCATCCGTTTGTAATCTGGCTGCTGCGCCATGCAGCGCAGCTAAAGCAGTATTACCAGAGGCAATTTGAGCAGATTGTGGATTGTCTTTGCCAAGATTCTGCAGAAGATATTATAGAAATATGCAATAGAATCCGTGAACAACTGCTTGTTTTCCCAGAGCGTCATGGCATAGATATGGTTTCTTTTCCGCAGTTGGGCAGGGATGATTTCTGGCCGCCGGAGGAAGAGTGATGTAGCTTAGATAATGATAAGTTATGTGATTGGTCAAAGGATTTCAGCCGGGGTTCGCGCCGGCTGAAATCCTTCAAAGCTTTTTGGGTACGGGCGGCAATACAACCGCAATGTTCTATGGAGCTTTACGTCCAGTCCTTTTTTCGGTAGAAAGCAGCTCCGGCAGCAGTACAGACAATTGTTACCAAGCTAAGAATCAGTAATTCCTTTCCGTGCAGGCTGAGGCTGTCTCCGGCGAAAGCGCCCTGCATCAAATCAACGGCGTGCGTCATGGGCAGGAAAGCAGAGATTTTTTTGATTGTATCGGGAAACATCATATCTGGCATGGTCGCGCCGGACAAAAACAGCATGATGAAATAGAAGAGGTAGCAAAGTAACGTTGTACTCTTTAAATCGTGTCCGATGGCGGTGAAAAGAAATCCGATGGAAAACATAGCCGCTGTGGAGAGCAAGATGCTTAGGCAGATGGACAAAATAGAGCCTTTGATTTGTATATTGTAAATCATTTTCCCGGCGGCCAGCAATATGGAAATGCCCATCAGCGTCATGATAAGATTGACGAAGACCTGCGCCGCCATGATACTTTTCTTGCCAACCAGCGTAGCGTCAAACCGTTTATAGATTTTCCTCTCCTTATAGCCCGCTAATATCAGGGGAAGCGAAATTAATCCGGTGACGCCCATCACCATCACCGCGTATGCGGGCACGGAGACATCAATCATGTTGAGGTCGGAACCCTCATAAATTGGTGTATTTCCGAAAATGCTGCCAAATAAAAGGAGCATCAGCACAGGAAACACAAGCGTAAAGAAAAAGCCGAAAAAATCGCGTGTGTACAACCGCAATTCCATGTTACAGATCATCATAAACCGTTTCATAATATTCCCTCCATCGTAAGCCCTGTCGTTTTTGGGGCAATCATTAAGTAAAGTTTTTCTAAGGAAGAATTTTCGTCCCATTCCTTTGGGGAAACCCTGCCTTTCACATACGCGCGAAATGCTTGCTGCGTACCAAAGAATTGCTGTCTGCCTTTCTCCAAATAAAGGATTTTGTCGGCAAGCGTTTCTACCTCGTCCAGATAATGGGAAACCATAATAATTGCTACGCCGCTTTTCCTGATAGTTTCAAAGCTCATCCACATATTTTGCCTTACTTCCGGGTCAAGTCCTGTCGTCAGTTCATCGAGAATTAAAAGCTTCGGCCGTCCCATCAGGGAGAGAATAATCGATAACCGCTGCTTTTCACCGCCGGACAATTTGTGCAGCGGGCGTTTTCTTTTTTCATCCAGTCCCATCTGCGTCAGTAATAAACTCCAATCGGCAGGCCTTTCGTAAAAACTGGCGAACAATTTGCACTGTTCCTCCACTCTGATTTTCGAGGGATATTGTGCTTCCTGCAGTTGGACGCCCATTTCCTTATATACCTCGCTGCGGCGCTGCCAGGGGTCTTTGCCAAATACCTGGATAGAGCCGCTGTCCGGTTTGCGCAAACCCTCGACGCACTCCACGGTAGATGTCTTTCCAGAACCGTTCTGCCCGATAATAGCCAGAATCTCTCCAGGTTTTACAGAGAAAGAAACATCCTGCACGGCGTGTAAATGTTTATATGTAAGGTTCAAATGTTCTACTTGTACAATCGCTTGCGCCATCATGATACCTCCTGTTTTTTGATGAGGTTATTTTATAATTTGTGACGGAAAGAAACAACCGTGTTTGTGGAAGCGGCGGGCTGTGATGTGCAAGAGGTCGGATTACGTGTCTGAAATGCACGCAATTGTCGTCTTCGTGTGATATAATTTGACCTAAGGAGGGACCATTGGCATGAGGAGGGACCCATGAAATGGGAGGAGCCCTGATGCCTCCTTGCATGTTCAAAGAGGTTAAACGAAGTGGGAGGATGCCTTAGGTCTTTTAGAATGACCAAGGAAGTAGTGTAACCTAAGGAGGGACGTCTATGAAAGTCGAATGCAAAATCAGTACGGACTATAAAGAGCCATACGCGGTGCTTCATCTAAACAAAATGACGCAGACATTGGCAGAGATTATTTCTATGCTGGAAAAAGAGGAGACGGATTCTTTGACCTTAATTGGCACAAAGGCCAGGAAAACTTATTTTCTCAAACCGGAGGATATTTCGCTGGCGCGTACGGAAGGCAGGGAAGTTGTCTGCTACGATAAACTAAAAAACAGGTATATATTGGATAAGCCCCTATATGAATTGGAACGCATACTTGATATTCATTTTGTGCGCGTTTCAAAATCAACGATTATCAATATCCGTCAAATTAATCATGTGGAGGCGAGCCTCAATGGAACCATGGAGTTGGTAATGAAGAACGGGATTACCGATTATATTTCCAGAAGTTTCCGCAAAATTTTCAAAGAAAGGTTGGGATTGGAATGAAACTTACGGTTAAATTGGCGATGAAATATATTTTATACGGCATATCTTTGGGATGCACTTCTTTTGTGGTTATGTGCTTGTCTTTTTATGTGGGGGGCGGGGAAGATTTATTAATGCTTATCTGCAAAGATTTCGCGAGGCATGCGATTGGCGCTATGCTGGTGGGAATTGCCTGCGGCGGGACTGCCGTTATCTACCAGTTTGGCCGTCCCAGCGGATTGGTAAAAGTACTCATACATTTTTGTGTCGGAATGGGCGTTTTCTATCCTGTCGCTATCTATTTAGGATGGATTCCTTTTTATCCGGACAGGGCGCTCTTCACTGTTTTACAATTTTTATTTTCCTGCGGTATTTTTATGGTAATCTGGTCTTGTTTCTATCTGTTTAACAGAAAGGAAGCAAAGAGGATTAATCAAAGGCTGAGGGAGCTTGAGCGCCAGGATATTGATAAGGGATAACGATTCGAAAGCAAGCTTTCGGGCAAGCGCCTAACAGGCGCCAAAACAGTATCAGCAATTTTGCCAGGCGTTGATTCCCTGTTGCGGCAGCAAGGGGATTACGATATAATTGAGGATATGATCATTGTTAAAATATATGACACAAAGGAGCCTTTATGGAATATACATGGAATGATATTGAGCAGCACGTCGCCGCCTGTACGAACTGTTCGCTGAGCAAGACCAGACAACGCCCCGTCATGGGGCGTGGGAATTACCAGGCGGATATTATGCTGATTGCCGAAGCGCCCGGAGGCCAGGAGGACCAGCAGGGGCTTCCTTTTGTCGGGCGTTCCGGGGAAATCTTAGACAGGCTTTTGCAGGATTGCGGGCTTAGCAGGGAGGAAATTTATATTACCAATATATTAAAATGTCACCCTCCCGGCAACCGCGACCCCAAAGAGGCAGAAAAAGAAGCGTGTTTTCCATATTTGAAATATGAGACGTATCTTTTGAAACCGAGGATTATTGCCTGCCTAGGCCGTATCGCCGCGCAGCGTATTATTTCAGCGGATTTTAAAATTACCAGGCAGCACGGCGCTTGGACATATCGCAAAGGCTGTGCGTTGACGGCAACCTACCATCCCTCGGCGATTCTGCGGGACCCATCCAAGTATGAGGTCGTGAAAGCGGATTTTTGTGAAATCGTGAAAAAACGAAACGAAATTCTATGTCAGAAAGAGAGTTGAACAACTGTGGATGATACAAAAATTCGTGTCTATGAACAAGGCCGGCAGCGGAGGTGGGGAAATCATGGCGGAGGTTGTGAAAATCGGCGGGCACTGCGGCAATGCGCGAAATATGCCATTGCCGTACCCGCCACAGCGCTAAGCGATTCGCTGTATGATAATAGATGCGTGATTGACTGCCTGGTTGTCAACGCCTGTTCCCGCCAGATAATCCTCCGTGGCAGATTTATTGCGCAGCGTGACGGTTGCGCCGGCTGTAATCGAAGTGATGAACATGCCGGTCAGTTCCATGCGTTCAGTATTCCACAGCCCGTCAGAGTATGCCCCGAAAAATGATAATGGGTTTTCCAGGCCATTAATTGCGACGGCATAAGCAATATTCAACGATTCGGCGGCAGGACGGATCAGTATGGAATAGTCTATGCGATACACGCCTTCTGTGTTTACAATAATTTCCGGAGTATTTGGTATAAATGAGAAATCACCGGATTGAAATGCCAGCAGGAAATTAACATCGCCCTCTGGGGGGATAGTCTGATATCCCCCTTGCATGACAGCATTAAAATAGGCTGGCTCAATTCCAGGTCCCGCGGGCCCTTGCGGCCCAGGCTCGCCCTGGGGCCCTTGGCAGCAGCAATTACAACATAATCTATTACGATTGTTATACATTTTGATTCCTCCCTTCCGCATTTTTATTCCCGCGAGCAATGAGGAAAATAGCCATGCTTGCATGGATATTTGACGAATGCCGCGAGGGTCAAATACCCCGCCCCTTGGGGCGGTCTTGCTAAAAACAAGCTAGGCATACCCCGTCAGCTTGCTGCTGGGTATTTGATTTCCTGTTACTGTTAATGGATATAGTAACTACTTCATCTTATGCGGGTGGTTGTTGTTTGTGCTAAGATTGCCATTCTTTCCCTGCTGTGATATAATTAAGTTGCTATTTTTTAGCAAAATTTATGGAAGGAAAGGATGAGAAAAATGGTGAAAAGTTTTTGGAGAAAGGCAAATTCATTTCTATTGGCGGCGGCTATGGCGGTAACCATGCTGCCAGCGCAGACGTTACACGCGGCTGAGCCGGAGGGCACGGTGGAACCTGCAATTTTGCAGCAGGCAGATAAGACGAAAGACACGGCGTTAGACTTAGACGCAATAACCCAGAAAGAATATACCGTGATAGAAGGCAATGCGCCCGTGCTTCCTAAGAAAGTAAATATGAAATCCAATGATGGCGCGGCAGCTTCTGTAACTATACAGTGGCAGGCGTGGGACAAAAGCACATCCGCCGGAAAGCACACGGTGACAGGTACAGCAGACGGGACGCAGATTACAGTTACCGTGGATGTATTGCCATGTGATGAACAAGTGGCAGATGCAATTGCAACAGGTTCTTCTGATGGTGTGAGAGAGGCGGTTCATCCCTTGAAGGGATATAAGGGGGTGTTTGTGGCAGAATATGACATTGTTCCCGATGAAGTGAAGTCTACACATGACAGGGCAGTCATCTATCTTCCTGAACAAACGAACGATGGATTGCCTTTTGATTCGGGGAATTGCTGGGACAATGGGGCAAGGCTTCAATTTAAACATGGTTATAATGATGTAACGTATTTCCAGACCCAGAATGGTGATGGGCAGGATAAAAACAATGCTGTATATTATCCAACGAATGAAGCATTAGATGACGCGTTAGCGAATAACCAGCCGATCCGTACGATTCCTTTTGATGAAACCCATTCTTACCGTGTGCGCACTGTGATGGATACTGCCACCGATAAGACCAAAGGGAACTACAAGGTATTTATCACAGACCCGGATGGCGTTGAGCATGAGATTACCATGCCGGGCGGCAATGGATTCCGAATCTATCCCAAGGATGGAATTGTCAAAAATTTTGCAGCAGTCCGTGGAAGCTACCGTCTGGTAAACCACAAGATAAGCTGGATTTCAGGTTATGCGACAAAGAAGACGGAGACATACTTTAAGGCGCAGAATGCTGCGGATTATGTTAAGGAAAGTGCGGACGTTGTCACCAAAGAAATTCCGGGTGTTCTTGCAGGTCAGTCCGCGGCGGAGATTGTCAAAGACAATCAAAGTTATGTGTTAGATACCGGGAAATCCGGGTGGTATAACGGAGAGGAAAAAGTTGCCTCTGTGACAGCGCAAGAAGGCGACACTGTTACTTACCGCGCGTACTACAACTATGCGAAAACGGTTGACAAGACAGGGTTGGATGGGAAGGTACAGGAAGCAGGGAAGTTGACGGAGGCAGATTACACGGCTAACAGCTTTAAAGCATTGCAGGACGCACTGGCAAAGGCAAACCAGGTGATCGCAGCCGCGGACGCAGGGCAGGCGGCAGTGGAAGAGGCAGAGCAGTCATTGGATAAAGCGATGGGAGACTTAGTCAGCATTAAGGGCTTACGGGAAGCCATTGATAAACTTAGGGGAGAGCTTGCGGACAAAGAAGGGCAGAAAGACAATTATGCGAATTGGGATGAAGCGGAACGCGTGTTGAGGAATGCAGAAATCATACTGAAAAGGGCAAGCGCGACCAAAGCGCAGGTGGAAGATGCGCAAAAAAGCCTTGATATCACATTGGTCGTTAAGGAAGAGCCGCCTAAGCAGGCAGACAAGACAGGGTTAAACCAGGCAATTGCCAATGCAAAGGCGAAGAAAGCAGCGGATTATAAGCCTGCTGGCTACCGGAATATGCAGGCAAAGCTTTTGGCAGCGCAAGCTGTGGCAGATAACCCCAATGCCACGCAGGCGGAAGTGGACAAAGCGAAAAATGAGTTAGTGCAGGCAGTTGGCAAATTGGTAAAAACTGTGAAGGTGGCATCCATTAAGCGGGCAGCAAAGAGTTATCAAATTGCCGCGGATAAGAAACTTGATTTGAAAAAAGTATTTACCGTTTCGCCCCAAAATGCAGATAACAAGAAACTGACATATTCGGTTGATAAGAAGTATCGTAATTATGCCTCTATTAAGTCTGGCGTTGTAACGGTGAAGAGAAAGGGCGCTGGAAAGACTATTACGGTAAAAGCGGCGGCAACGGATGGAAGCGGCAAGACGGCAACCATTAAGATAAAGATTATGAAGAATGGCGTAACGAGCATTACGGTCAAGAAGAAGTCGCTTACGGTAAAAGCAGGCGGGAAAGTTACGATTAAGCCTGTGGTCAAGACAAATGGCAAGAATGTAAATAAAAAGCTAACGTATACATCTTCCAATGAAAAACTTGCAACGGTAAAGAATGGCGTTGTTAAAACGAAGAAAGGTAAGAAAGGCAAAGTAACGATTACAATCCGCGCAACCGATGGCACAAATAAGAGCGTAAAAGTAAAGATTAATATTAAAAAATAAAATATAAATAGAGGATAGCCGCAAGTTGGCTGTCCTCGTATTGTTTTGTGGAAAGGTTAAAATTTGTGCAGGGACCAAGCAATTACTGAATGCGGAATTGAGCGATAAGGTGATTCAGCGTCTTGGCCTGGTTGGATAATTCATTGGAGATTGTCGCGCTCTCCTCGGCAGCGGTGGAATTGGCTTCTATTACTTTGGAAACTTCTTTTATGCGGTTTTCCACAGAGATAATCATTTCCGACTGCTGTACGCTGGCAACGGAAATCTCATCCATCAAAGTTTTGATAGATTGTATGCATTCGTTGATAATCTGTACTGCGGAGATAGCAAGATCCGTAGATTCCGTGCCTGTTTTAATATCGTGGATGGAACGCCCGATAAGCGTGTTTGTAGTCCTTGCTGCTTCCGCGGATTTAGCGGCGAGGCTCCTGACTTCCTCAGATACGACGGAGAAGCCTTTTCCTGCTTCCCCGGCATGGGTTGCTTCCACGGAGGCGTTCAAGGCAATGATATTTGTCTGGAAAGCAATATCTTCGATGGTTTTTATGATGCTGCCTATCTGTTCGGAGGATTGGTCGAGATTTCTGGTGGCGTCAATTAATTGCTCCATTTTTGTGTCGGCTTCAGCGGCATAACCGGTTGCACGGTCAACCAGATTGCTGGCATTGCTGCAGCGAGCCGTGCTGTTTTGAATCTGTTCTGTAATATCCGTGACATTTGCTACCAGCCCGTTCATCGAGAGCTGCTGCTGCATGGTCCCATCAGATAATGCCTGCGCTCCGGCAGATACCTGGTTTGCGCCGCTGTCTACTTGGTTCGCAACCTGGGTAATGTTGCGCATAACTTCCATCAAATGGGAGCGGATGCTTTTGAGGCTTTCTAAGAGTTCTTGGAAATCACCGATATAATAATCTTCATTCACCTCGACGTCTACGGCGATATTGCCGTTTGCCATTTCACCTAAAATCCTGCCGACATCGTCTATGGTCTTGCGCAGGCAGTCGCAGACATGATGGATGGTCTGTGCAATCATACCGATTTCGTCTTTTCTTCCGAAGAATGGCGTTAATTCCTGGTCTGCGGAAAGCTCCAGGTTGCCGAGGCGGCGGATGGATTTCTCCATTGCCATTAGTTCCCTGCCCTCGCGGTACAGAATCAGCAGCGTGATAAGGATAATAACTGCGGCTACGGCTGCACATAAAATCCCTATGGTATTGCGTACATTTGTTACGTTCCCATAGACCTCCGCTTCATTGTCATGGACCATGAAGACCCAATTTCGTTCTTGGAGATATTTATAAACAACTAATTGCTCGATACCTTGTTCATCTTGGTAAGAATATGTACCTGCCTGCGTATCGCCGTTATTTTTGATACGCTGGATAATTTCTTGGTAGCCTGCGTCTGAAGTTTCTGTGTTTAAAAGGGATTCATCTTCGTGATACAAGTATGTGCCGGTATCTACGTTTAAAAATACATATTCGCTGTTGGGCAGGCCTTCGATTTCCAAATTGAGCAATGCATCCATTAGGCGGCTGGCATAAACGCCTGCGCCTACATAACCAATGCATCCCTTACCGTCAAAAAGCGGATAGTACATGGAAAGGATCATGCTGCCGGTCCCGGGGGACTTCATGATTCCCAGATTGGTGAGCTGAGGTTTTGCCAAGATTGTGCTTTGGAATTCCTTTAGCGAATCGCCTTCGCGTGTAGTGATGCCAATTGCATCCTGAGAGGTATGCGTCAAAATGTAGGTATCAGGGGTGGCGATGTATAATCCTTCAAAAATGCCTTTGACTGCGGCAAAATCCTCCGTATATTTCTGTCCCTTCTGCAAAAGAGCAGGGTCTTCGGGGGAGCCGAGAAGGTTACGGACTTCGCTGCTAAGCGCAAATGCCGTCATATATTCTTCCGCGGAAGCCACATAATCATTGATAATAGCTGCTCTGGATTCCACGGCGTCGATCATTTGGTTGGTTATGTCATTTTCCACCATAGAGGAGATGCGGCTGGATACTGTAAGCCAGAGTATGAGCATGCCGGCAAAAGTGATTATTGTGGTAATAATACTGATTCGTGTAGCTAATTTTCGATTAGATAGAAATTTCATAAGAATCCTCCTGCAATAAAAAACGAAATATTAGATTCGGATAACTCTCGAATTCTTTTTGCTGAAAGAGTATAACCATATCAAATATTTGCATGGAAAATTTTATCACAAACATTTGCTGTTTTCAAGAATATTTTGCTTTTCACAGAGGCTGTCGCCTGCGTTTCTGTTACTGTTCACTCCGCAATGTCATTAAGTTAGTATCAGCAACATAGGGCTTACTATGGGAAAAAGACAAAAGCAGGATGCCTGGCTTCCCCATAAGCTACTGTTGGCGATCGCAGATACATTTGGGGTATACCAAATAGACA
>CATLBW010000099.1 GCA_949879775.1 uncultured Lachnospiraceae bacterium | reverse complement strand
AGTGTGCAAGGTCTACGCTTCGCTTCGGTCCGCGCTAAGCGGACATCCACTGGATGTCCAGCGCCCTCATGAGTGAGGGGTTAGGGGAATTTAAGAGGGCTTGCCCGCTTTGTTCTCTAATAGGAAGGCCTTGTCAAGCTAAAGCGTGAAGGTATCTTCCTATTAAGATAAAAAACAATATGCGCACTCGCACAAAATGAAAGGATAAAGGAGTATGAAGGAGAGATTAGAACAGATTAAAGAAAATGCCATGCGCGAGATCCAGAATTCTGATGGGCTTGCCAAATTAAATGACGTCAGGGTTGCATTTTTGGGCAAAAAGGGTCAGTTGACGGCAGTGTTGAAAAGCATGAAGGACGTGCTGCCGGAGGAGCGCCCCATGGTCGGGCAGTTGGTGAATGAGACCAGGGAGAGCATTGAGAAGCTCATTGAGGAGACAAAAGCGAAGCTGGAGGCGGCGGAGCGTGATTTAAGGTTGAAGCAGGAAGTTATTGACGTGACGCTGCCGGCAAAGAAAAATAAAGTGGGGCACCGCCATCCCAATACCATAGCCTTGGAAGAAGTGGAAAATATATTTATCGGCATGGGCTATGAGGTGGTGGAAGGGCCAGAGGTAGAATACGATTACTACAATTTTGAGGCATTGAACATTCCAGCAAACCATCCGGCAAAGGATGAGCAGGACACGTTCTACATCAATGATAAGATTGTGCTTCGTACCCAGACGTCCCCGGTACAGGTGCGTGAGATGGAGAAAGGTAAACTGCCCATCCGTATGATTGCGCCGGGGCGCGTGTTCCGTTCCGACGAGGTAGACGCTACGCATTCCCCGTCCTTCCATCAGATTGAAGGGTTGGTGGTAGATAAAAATATTACCTTTGCAGATTTGAAAGGGACGCTCGCAGAGTTTGCTAAGGAGCTGTTCGGCGAGGGGACCAAGGTAAAATTCCGTCCTCACCATTTCCCATTTACGGAACCGAGCGCAGAGGTAGATGTAACTTGCTTTAAGTGCGGCGGCAAGGGCTGCCGTTTCTGCAAAGGCTCTGGCTGGATTGAGATTTTAGGCTGCGGCATGGTGCATCCGCGCGTGCTTAAAATGAGCGGCATTGACCCTGAGGAATACACAGGCTTTGCTTTCGGCGTGGGGTTAGAGCGCATTGCCTTGCTCAAATATGAGATTGACGATATGCGCCTGCTCTATGAAAATGACGACCGTTTCTTACAGCAGTTTTAGGCGCCTGGGTACGGACGTGGCAGGTTTAGGGATAATACATTTTTGCATACTAATTTAAACGGTGGACAACAGAAAGGATTAAAGAAATATGAATACATCATTATCATGGATTAAAGCATATGTTCCGGATTTAGATGTGACGGCGCAGGAATATACGGACGCGATGACTCTTTCCGGATCTAAGGTGGAAGGTTTTGTCAAGCTGGATGCGGATTTGGAGAAAATTGTAGTGGGGCAGATTACCAAGATAGAAAAGCACCCGGATGCGGATAAGCTTGTAGTATGCCAGGTAAATGTAGGCGGCGGGGAGGATATCCAGATTGTTACCGGCGCGCCGAATGTCAGGGAAGGGCAAAAGGTCCCTGTTGTGCTGGACGGCGGCCGCGTGGCAGGCGGGCATGACGGCAAGAAGACGCCGGGCGGCGTCAAAATTAAGAAAGGGAAGCTCAGGGGCGTGCCTTCTAACGGCATGATGTGTTCCATCGAAGAGTTAGGCTCCACCAGGGATATGTACCCGGAATCACCGGAGAATGGCATTTACATTTTCGAGGATGACGTCAAGGTGGGAGAGAGCGCAATAAAAGCGTTAGGTCTTGACGACGTGGTGTTTGAGTATGAGATTACTTCTAACCGCGTTGATTGCTTCGGCGTGCTGGGGCTGGCGCGGGAAGCGGCGGCGACCTTTGGCAAAGCGTTTGTGCCGCCTGTTGTTACTGACACAGGCAACGATGAGGACGTCAACCGTTATATTAAGGTTACCGTTAAGGATACAGAGCTTTGCCCAAGGTACTGCGCAAGGGTCGTTAAAAATATCAAAATAGCCCCCTCGCCGAAATGGATGCAGCGCAGGCTTGCAGCGCAGGGCATCCGTCCCATCAATAATATTGTGGATATCACCAATTATGTGATGGAGGACTACGGACAGCCTATGCATGCCTATGATTTAGACACGATTGCCGGCAAAGAGATTGTGGTGCGCCGTGCAGGTAAGGGTGAGAAATTCGTAACCCTGGATGGGCAGGAGCGCACCATGGATGATTCTGTGCTGATGATTTGCGATGGCGAAAAGGCGGTCGGCATTGCTGGGATCATGGGTGGTGAGAACTCCATGATTACAGACCATGTACAGACCATGCTTTTTGAAGCAGCCTGTTTTGACGGCACGAATATCCGCCTTTCCAGCAAAAAGGTGGGGCTGCGCACCGACGCTTCCGGTAAGTTTGAAAAAGGATTAGACCCCAACAATGCCATCGAGGCGATTAACCGTGCCTGCCAGCTTATCGAGGAATTGGGCGCTGGGGAAGTTGTGGGCGGCGTTGTTGACGTATACGGTAAGGTAAAAGAGGGAAGGAGGATTCCTTTTGACGATAAGAAAGTCAACCGCCTGCTGGGGACAGATATTTCCAAGGAGGACATGGTTGGCTATTTCAGGAAAATAGATTTGGGTTATGATGAAGAGAAGGATGAGGTGATTGTGCCCTCCTTTAGGCAGGATTTGGAATGCCTGGCGGACATGGCGGAGGAAGTGGCAAGGTTCTATGGATATGACAATATCCCGACTTCCCTGCCGAGCGGCGAGGCAACCACTGGGAAATTATCCTTTAAGCTCAGGGTGGAAGCAGTGGCCAGGGACACGGCGGAGTTCTGCGGTTTCAGCCAGGGCATGTCTTATTCCTTTGAGAGCCCCAAGGTATTTGATAAGCTGCTCATCCCGCAGGACAGCGACTTACGCAAAACGGTTGTGATTGCCAACCCGCTGGGGGAGGATTTCAGCATTATGCGCACCATCTCCCTCAACGGCATGCTCAATTCGCTTTCCACCAATTTTAACCGCAGGAATAAAAATGTCCGTCTCTACGAATTGGGGAATATATACCTGCCAAAACAGATACCAGTAACAGAGCTGCCCGAAGAGCGGATGCAGTTTACGCTTGGCATGTACGGCGATGGAGATTTCTATACCATGAAGGGCGTAGTGGAGGAGTTTTTTGATCAGGCAGGGCTAAACGGCAAGGAGACGTATGAACCCAAGGCGGGGAAACCCTTCCTCCATCCAGGACGGCAGGCAAATATCATCTATGACGGCGAGACAGTGGGCTATCTGGGAGAAATCCATCCCCAAGTCGCTGATAATTACTCCATCAAGGAGCGCGTGTATGTGGCAGTCATTGATATGCCGCAGGTTGTATCCCTGGCAAGCTTTGACAGGAAGTACCAGGGCATTGCGCGTTTCCCGGCAGTGAACAGGGACATTAGCATGGTGATGCCGAAAGAAATCCTTGCCGGGGAGGTAGAAAAGGTATTTGAGGAAAAAGGCGGGCAGTATTTGGAGGGCTATGCCTTGTTTGATATCTATGAGGGCGCACAGATTAAAGAGGGATTTAAGTCCTTGGCGTATTCCCTGACATTCCGCGCCAAAGACAAGACGTTGGAGGAAGCCGATTATGCGCCCGCCATGGATAAGATTTTGAAATCATTGGAAGCAATGGGCATTGAGCTTAGAAAGTAAGGATGACGATGGACGTAAAAGATTTTTATTATGACCTCCCCAAGGAGCTGATTGCCCAGGACCCGCTTCGTGACCGTTCCAGTTCCCGCCTGCTGGCGCTTGACCGTCATACCGGGAGGATGGAGCACCGGCATTTTACAGACATCCTTGACTATTTGGACCCCAAAGACTGCTTGGTAATTAATAACACGAAGGTGATCCCGGCGCGGCTGTTTGGTGAGAAGGAGGGCACGCAGGCCAAAATAGAAATCCTCCTCTTAAAGCGCAGGGAAAATGACGTCTGGGAGACGTTAGTAAAACCCGGCAAGAAAGCGAAGCCCGGCGCCCGTATCTTTTTTGGCGGCGGCATGCTTACCGGGGAGGTTACCGAGGTGGTGGAAGACGGCAATCGATTGGTCCGGTTCACGTATGAGGGGATTTTTGAGGAGATTTTAGACCAGTTGGGGCAAATGCCGCTGCCGCCTTATATTACCCATCAGCTTAAGGATAAGGAGCGCTACCAGACAGTTTATGCCAAATACGACGGTTCTGCGGCGGCGCCCACGGCAGGGCTGCATTTTACGCCGGAGCTTTTAGGGAAGGTCCGTGCGAAAGGAGTCCGTATTGCCGAGGTGACGCTGCATGTGGGGCTTGGCACGTTCCGCCCGGTAAAAGTGGACCAGGTGCAGGAACACCATATGCATTCGGAATATTATGAGCTGGATGAAGAGGCGGCAGGGATTATCAACGATACGAAACGAAGGGGCGGCAGGGTTATCTGTGTGGGCACTACAAGCTGCCGTACGGTAGAATCTGCCGCTGCCAGGATGCGGCAGGAATTGGAGGGCATGCAAAAGGAAGGGCTGCCCTGCCGGGAGCCTGCCCCCATGTGGGTAAAGCCCTGCCGGGGATGGACGGATATTTTTATTTACCCGGGTTACCAGTTCCAGGTGTTGGACGCGCTGGTTACGAATTTCCATCTGCCGGAGTCCACGTTGGTGATGTTGGTATCGGCGTTGGCTGGAAGGGAATTGACGCTTCAGGCTTATGGGGAGGCGGTGAAAGAGAGGTATCGGTTTTTCAGCTTTGGGGATGCGATGCTTATCGTATGATGCAGTGTTATCCTGAGCTTTTGGCAAATCTGCCGCTCAGGGTAACCGGGTATTGTTGGCATAAGGGGTTGGGCGCTGTAACTTACTAAAAGATAAGGAAAAAGAAGAAAGAGAGAGCCTAGGATGGTTCGTCAATATCAGGATGAGAACGTATATGAAGCGCTCCAGAGGCGCTTCCATTTTCTGTTTGAAGAGTTTAAAAATATATATATTTCTTTCAGCGGTGGCAAAGACAGCGGCGTGTTGCTGAACCTTCTGCTGGATTTTAAGCGAAAACATTATCCGAACAGGGTAATCGGCATGTTCCACCAGGATTTTGAGGCACAGTATTCAATGACGACGGAATATGTGGAGCGGACATTCAAACGGCTGGAACAGGAGGTAGAGCCTTATTGGGTCTGCCTGCCCATGGCAACCAGGACTGCGGTTAGCAGCTACGAGATGTATTGGTATCCGTGGGACGATATGAAGCGGGATATTTGGGTCCGCCCTATGCCGGAGCACCCTTATGTCATCAAATTGCCGGACCCGTTCCACCATTACCGATACCGCATGCCCCAGGAGGACCTTGCGAAGCAGTTTGGGAGGTATTATAAAGAGCAGCATGGGAACCGCAAGACGGTCTGCCTGCTTGGCATGCGGGCGGAAGAGTCCCTGCAGCGTTACAGCGGTTTCTTGAACAGGAAGTACGGGTATCTGGGTGAATGCTGGATTACCAAACAGTTCAAAGACGTCTGGACGGCGTCCCCGCTCTATGACTGGACAGACAGTGACGTGTGGGTCGCCAATTACAGGTTTGGCTATGAGTATAACGAGCTTTATGACTTATTTTATAAAGCAGGGCTTAAGCCGAGCCAGATGCGGGTTGCTTCCCCGTTTAACGATTACGCCAAGGAAAGCCTCAACTTGTACCGGGTGATTGACCCGGAGGTTTGGACAAAGCTAGTCGGGCGGGTGCAGGGCGCCAATTTTAGCTCCATTTATGCCCGGACAAAGGCGGTAGGATACCGGAATATCAAGCTTCCAGAAGGGCATACGTGGGAATCTTATACGAAATTCCTCTTAGACACGCTTCCGGTGAGGATACGCAACAATTATGTCAGGAAATTCCAGACGTCTATAAAGTTTTGGCACGAAACCGGAGGAGGGCTTCCAGAGGACGTGATACAGGAGCTGACTGACAGGGGGTACAACATCCGTAGGAACGGCGTGTCAAATTATACGATAAACAAGAATTCAAGGGTGGTCTTTATCGGGAAAATCCCAGACCACACAGACGATATAAAATCAACCAAGGATATCCCAAGCTGGAAGCGCATGTGCTTTTGTATCCTCAAAAATGACCATATTTGCAGGTTCATGGGGTTTGGCATATCCAGGAAGGAACAGGAACAAATAGACATTATCAGAAGAAAATATGGAGGATTCGTAAATGAACGGTAGCGCTTTCGAAAGCCCGGCCTATAAGGTAATTGCAGTGCCGGTTGAGAAAATCATACCCAATTCCTATAACCCCAATGCTGTTGCGCCTCCGGAAATGAGGCTTTTATACGACAGCATCAAGGAAGATGGCTATACGATGCCCATTGTCTGTTATTACTTGAAGGAAAAAGATAACTATGTAATTGTGGACGGCTTCCACCGTTACCGCATTATGATGGACCATAAAGATATTTATAAGCGTGAGAACGGCCTGCTGCCGGTGACTGTGATTGATAAGCCGCTCTCTAACCGTATGGCGAGCACAATAAGGCACAACCGGGCGCGTGGTTCGCATGATGTGGATTTAATGAGCAATATTGTTAAAGAGCTTCACAAGATAGGGCGTTCTGACGCATGGATTTCCAAGCATTTGGGCATGAGCCGTGATGAGATTTTAAGGCTGAAGCAGATTACCGGCTTAACGGAGCTGTTCCGTGACGTGGAGTTTGGCAAGGCGTGGAAGCCTGTGGAGGAAGAGGAGGTTTTAGGGGAATAGGGAGATTTTACTCCTTGCGGAATATGTCGATATATGTTATCCTTTGCTTGAATGGATGGGAATAATATTTAATAATTGCGGGACATTGTTTGTTCGGCAATTATTTCTGTTATCCTGTTTGTGGTTTTTGTGCATAATCCCACATCCCAGGAGCTGTATCTTGCATTTTCATAGGGGCATTTTCACAATTTATGGCGCTAAGGAGGATTTGAGCATGAAAAATTTGAAGTTGGCAACAAAGATAAGCGTTATTGTTATCTGTATTTTGACAATTGGCCTGGCAGTATTATGGAAAAGCATGGACGCAAGCGTCTCTTCCATGATAGAGAAGCAGATTTTGGGGAACCTAAACGAGGCGGCAGGCTCGCGCAGCGAGATAGCGCAGCAGTATGTGGAGGCTGCTGAAGCGTACCTGCTTGGCTATGGGCAGTCTGTGGAGCTAAAAGAAGCGCTCTTACACCCAGAGGACGCAGAAGTTGTTGCGAAAGCACAGGAGTATACGAAGAGTTATGGGGCAGTGAACGGGAACCTTGAAAATATATACCTTGCGGACTACGGCTCTACGGTGCTGGTGTCCTTTGTGGAAGGGCCGATTGGCAAGACGCTTAGGGAAGGAGACTCGTTAAAGCAGTTGCAGGGGCAGGTGTTCGGCAGCAAGGAAATAACGAATGTAGGCGTTTTGGAGTCTCCTTCCACAGGCAAGCAGGTGGTGTCCATGTATTACCCCATCTATGACGGCGATAAGCCCATCGGTTATGTGGGAAGCGCCATCTATGCGCAGGAGCTTAAAAATAAGCTGGACCAGCTTCAGGAGGGCGGGAGTGACGCTCAGGATTATATGCTCTTAGACGCGGCGTCAAATACTTATATTTTCTGTCCGGATGAAGAGAAGATTGGAGCCGCTATTGAAGAGGGGCATGTGCAAAAAATGATAGGGTTTGCCCAAAGTGGCACAGGCGGGGGTTTTTATCCTTACACGGAAAATGGCAGGGACGTGATGTCGGTCTGCCAATATATGCCAGAGCGGGACTGGGTCCTTGTGATGATGATGGAACATAAGGCGGCATTTGCCCCTGTCATGCAGGTGTCGACGACGATGGTAATGCTGTGCGCCGTAATTTTGGTAGTGATTTCAATTTTAGTGTGGATTGCCGGGCGGGTCATTGCCAGGGATATTGCCAGGGTCTCGTATGTGATTAATGAGATTGGCACCCTGGACTTAACGCTCAAGCATAAGCTGTCTAGGTTTACTTCCCGCCGGGACGAGGTCGGCATGATTGCAAAAGCGACACAGAACTTAGCGGACACGGTCAGCGAGGCGGTAAGGGTGATTAAAGAGAAAAACGGCAAGCTCCTCAATACTTCCGGTATGCTGCGTACCGATGTGTCAACAACGAATAACTCGGTGGATGATGTGGAGCGGGCAATGGGTGAAATTGCCAGCAGCGCCACGCAGCAGGCGTCAAATACCCAGCAGACGGCTGAGAGCATTGTGCATATCGGGGAGAATATCGTAAGGACGATGGAAGGCACGGAAGCCTTGAGCAAGTATGCAGACAATATCAGGAAGACCAGCGAGGAGATGCGCAGCACAATCAGGGCATTGTCCGAGGTCAATACGAATACTGAGCAGGCCATGGATGAAATCAGCGCCCAGATTTTATCGACGAACGAGTCGGTAGTAAAGATTAAAGATGCGGCACAGTTGATAACCTCGATTGCGGAGGAGACGAACTTGCTATCGTTGAACGCAGCCATTGAAGCTGCGCGTGCCGGCGAGCAGGGAAGAGGGTTTGCCGTGGTTGCTGACCAGATCCAGAAACTTTCTGAGCAGTCTAACGATTCCACAAAGTATATTGATGATATTCTCAATAACCTGATGCATGAATCCAATAAGACTGTGGAGTTCATGCATGAGACAAAGGAGGTCATACTTGAACAGAGCAGGCAGCTTTCCCATACGGAGCAGCAGTTCTCAGGGATATACCATGACATAGAGGTGATTAAGCAGGCCGTGGCGGATATCTACGATACGGTTAAACAGGTGGACGAAGAGCGGCTTACGGTTGTGGAGGCGGTGCACAATCTCTCCGCAATTGCCGAGGGAAACGCGTCAGGCACTGAGGAGACATTGGCGTCAACAGAACTGGTGAAGGAAATGGTAAGGAATATTTCGGAGGTTTCAGACCAGCTTGCGGATGTTTCCAGCGATTTGGAAAAGAGCGTGAGCGGGTTTACTGTTTAAGGTTAGGGCGCCAAAGAGGCCATTTTCATTGCAGGGCAAATTCAAGCCTTTTACATGAAAGGGGATTGGAAAGCTGGTTTGTTTTCCAATCCCCTTAATAATGGTAAAAGACAATTATTGTTGTCGTTTGCTTTAAAGGGTCTAGCGCCGTATCGTTCAGTCGGCAAGGGAGAGGATATCATCATAGAAAGATGGGTAGGAGATAGACGCGCACTTCCTATCATCCAGAGTGGTTTCCCCCGGGGCGTTTAGCCCGGCAACCGTAAACGCCATAGCGGCCCGATGGTCAAGGTGCGTCCTGATTTGCGCGCCGTGCAAAGGTTTGCCGCCCTCTATGGACATCCCGTCGTCTGCGGGGGTAACGGAGCCGCCCATAGCCCTTAAATTTTCTGTAATCACGGCAATCCGGTCGGATTCCTTTACTTTTAATTCCTGGGCGTCGCGGATTGTTGTGACGCCGGAGGCAAAAGCAGCCATTACTGCAAGGATGGGGATTTCATCAATCAGCGTGGGGATGATTTCACCGCCGATTTGGATGCCATGCAAGGAACTGCTCTGTACCAGGATATCGGCAACCGGCTCCCCGGAGACGGTGCGCTCGTCCAACAGGGAAAGCTTGCCGCCCATGGACAAGGCCGCCTTTATAATGCCGTCCCGTGTGGGGTTAACGCCGACGTTTTTGATTAAGATTTCCGAGTTGGGCGTAAGCAGCCCGAGGGCGATAAAATAAGCAGCCGAAGAGATGTCCCCCGGTACATGGATATCCTGGCCTTCTAATTTCGGCTGCGGCCTAATGGTGGCAGTCCTGCCGTTGGACGTGACGTCTGCGCCAAAGCCGGACAGCATAAGCTCTGTGTGGTTCCTTGAGAGCACGGGTTCCGTCACGCTTGTCTCACCCTCAGCATAGAGGCCGGCGAGGAGCACGGCTGATTTCACCTGCGCGGAGGCGACAGGGGATTGGTAATGGATTCCGTTAAGGCGCCCGCCGCGCACAGAGAAGGGGGCGCAGCCGGAATCTGCCGGCAGCAGCTTATCAGGGAAAACGTCAGGGCGAAAGCTTGAAAATTCAGCCCCCATCTGGGAGAGAGGGGTAAAAATGCGCTTCATAGGGCGTTTGCGGATGGAATCGTCGCCGTCTAAGAAGCTCTCAAAAGGCTGTCCGGCAAGTATGCCGGAAATCAGCCGGGTGGTAGTGCCGCTGTTGCCCACATCTAAAATCCCCGAGGGGGCGCGAAGCCCATGGAGCCCTTTTCCCTGTATGCGGACTTGCCCTGCCGAGTTCTCGATGCAAATGCCCATTTTCTGGAAACAGGAGATTGTGGACAAGCAGTCCGCGCCCTGTAAGAAGTTGCTGACAGTGGTAATGCCGTCGGAGATGGCTCCAAACATGATGCTCCTGTGGGAAATGGATTTATCGCCGGGGACTGAAATTTCCCCGTGGAAAGAATATTTGTCTGTAATTATCATATGATACCTCTCTTATCCTAAAACAGCGGCCGGCATAGCGGGCCGGCGGCGTTTGTCATTCATATACAGTATAGTGGTATTGCCTCAGCAAAGAGACGGCTTCCTTTCTGGCGTCCTCCTCGTAAAACTCCATATGGAGCACGCCGTCTAAAAATTCCCGGTTATGGATGATGCCAATATTTTTAATGCTTATCCCATGGCTTGACAGGATCGTGGCAAGGGCGGCAATCCCACCGGCCTCGTCCACCATATCGCAATAGATTTCGTACACCTTGGGCAGCGGGCCCGAGCTTGAGATCGTCAGGGAATCGCGGTAATCTTTGGCGCTTTGGAAAAAGCTGAAGAGCTCCTCGCTTGCGGAATCGCAAATCAGCCCCCTCGCTGCCGTTAAGGAGCTTATAAATAAGTCAATCAGTTTTAAAAGCTGCTCCCTGTTCGTCAGGCATATTTGCTGCCACATGGCAGGGGAGGAGGAGGCGATCCTTGTGATGTCGCGGAACCCCCCTGCGGCAACTGCCTTCATGGCTCCAGCGTCGTTGTCAATGTCCTGTACCAGGTTCACCAGGCTAGAGGCGAGGATGTGCGGCAGGTGGCTGATGGCAGCCGTAATAAAATCATGCGACTGATAGTCAAGGATCATGGTGATTGCGCCCAGGGAGCTGATGAATCCCCGGAATTCCTCCACAGCCTTTGTATCTGTGTCCGCAGTCGGCGTAAGGATGTAATAGGCATTTTCCAGGAGATAGGCGGTCGCGTTTGCATACCCGCTTTTCTCTGAGCCTGCCATAGGGTGCCCGCCGATGAAATAGGGGGCGCTTTCACGTGGAAGCGCTTGGTGGATTGCGTTTTT
>CATLBW010000098.1 GCA_949879775.1 uncultured Lachnospiraceae bacterium | reverse complement strand
AGACTGCTATTACAACAAGGACCATAATAGAAAAGCTCAATATACTGCTTACTACACTCAACACAATCTTGCTTCTTCCCATAACCTTACCCTTTACGTCTCAAATCCCAGGTCAAATTCAATCTCCATCATCAACCCATAATTAATGCGCTGTACCATACGGCACACAGCTAGCTCAGCCGACAGGTACTCATTCACATACGGCTGGGCGCGCAGCGGCGCAAACTCCCCCTCCAGGCGGTCCATCTCCGCATACAAATCCACATTGCGGCATTTATGCAGCTCAAAATTGCGCCTGCGGAACTCATTGATTGCCCGCTCTTTTTCCGGCTCCTGGTGGACGAGCTCGCGCACCCTCTGGTATTCCTTATATTCATCGCTTTCCTTCACCGCTTCTATTAAACCAGCCAAACACTCATCGATCCGATCCATAACAACCTCTTGCTTTCAATCATCCACTATCCTGCCTGGATATACTATACTTCCATAATAATCGGCATAATCATCGGCCTGCGCTTCGTCTTCTTCCAGACAAACTCACTAAGCTCTTCTTTAACCTCTGTCTTTATCTTGCCCCAATCTGTGATGTTCTTGCCCATACAGTAATCCATAACGTCATCCAATACCTGCTTCGCCTCATCCATTAAGCTCTCCGCGCCCCTCACATAGACAAACCCGCGGCTGACAATATCGGGGCCTGCCAATACCTGGCCGCTGCCGGACTCCAGCGTCATCACCACAATGATTATCCCATCTTCCGCCAGGTGCTGGCGGTCACGCAGCACGATATTGCCCACATCGCCCACGCCAAGCCCATCCACCAGGATATCCCCCACGGGGACCTGGCCTGTGACTTTCGCCTCATTCTCATCCAACTCCAGCACATTCCCGGAAGACAAGATAAAAATATTTTCTTTCTCATACCCAAGCTCACGCGCTATGGATGCCTGCGCCTTCAAATGCTTGTATTCCCCATGCACGGGAATCGCGTATTTCGGCTTCACCAAAGAATAAATTAACTTTATCTCCTCCCGGCAGGCATGGCCGGAAACATGGGCGTCCTGGAATATGACTTCCGCACCCTTCATAAACAATTCATTGATTACGTTGGAGACTGCTTTTTCATTGCCGGGAATCGGGTTTGAGCTGAAAATTATCGTGTCCCCCGGCTTAATCGTCACCTTCTTATGCAGGTTAGCCGCCATGCGCGACAGTGCCGCCATGGACTCTCCCTGGCTCCCCGTGGTAATCAGCACCGTCTGTTCATCCGGGTAATCCTTTAACTGCTCAATATCAATCAACGTATGCTCCGGGATATGCAGATACCCCAGCTCTGTGGCGGTGGAGATGATGTTTACCATGCTGCGCCCCTCCACAACAACCTTCCGTTCAAACTTGTACGCCGAATTGATAATCTGCTGCACACGGTCCACATTCGAGGCAAACGTCGCAATGATAATCCGCGTGTCCTTGTGCTCAGAAAAAATGTTATCAAACGTCTTCCCTACCGTGCGCTCAGAATTGGTGAAGCCCACCCGCTCAGCGTTGGTGCTGTCGCACATCAATGCCAAAACGCCTTTCTTGCCAATCTCCCCGAACCGCTGCAAATCAATGGCGTCCCCAAATACCGGCGTATAATCCACTTTAAAGTCGCCCGTATGCACCACGATCCCTGCCGGTGAATAAATCGCAAGCGCCGCGGCGTCCTGTATGCTGTGGTTCGTCTTAATGAACTCCACACGGAAACAGCCCAGATTAATATGCTGCCCGTACTTAACGACCTTGCGTTTCACCTTGGTGAGCATATTATGTTCGCGCAGCTTGTTGTCAATAATGCCAATCGTCAGCTTCGTTGCGTAAATCGGCACATTAATATCGCGAAGCACATAAGGGATCGCCCCAATATGGTCTTCGTGCCCATGCGTAATAAAAAACCCTTTTACTTTATCAATGTTATCTCTCAGGTACGTCACATCCGGGATTACCAAATCAATTCCCAACATATCGTCCTCTGGGAACGATAATCCGCAATCCACCACAATAATACTGTCTTCATACTCAAAGGCAGTAATGTTCATCCCGATCTGCTCTAGTCCTCCCAGCGGAATGATTTTCAGTTTTGAGTTATTCTTTTTCTTCAAAATGCACCTCTCTATACTCTGTTTTGCCTTACATGACGATGTCTACATCTTCCAATATTTCTGCAAAAACCTTGGATATGTATTCCAATTCCTCTTCCGCTTCCACCATCTCATAAACAGCTTCTTCTTCCTCTTCCTGTGACAGCCGTTTCAAAATAAAAGCCTCACAGTCGCCTTCTTCTTCCTCCGTGACGAGAAGATAATCCATCCCATTGATGCGCGTCTCTTCCATCACATAAAATTCTAAAGCCTCGCCATCCTGGGGAGACTGAAATTTCACTTTTTCCATAATATTCCTTTACGGTTCACCTTTCCCTGCCTGAAATGCCTGTGCATCCAGATAGCTCTGTAAGATCAATACAGCCGCAACCTTATCCACATAGCCCTTACGCCTTTCCCTGCGCACGCCGCTCTCCATCAATGTCCGCTCCGCCGCCACTGTCGTAAGACGCTCGTCCCACAAAACCACCGAAAGGCCGCTCCGCCTTTCCAGCATTTCCTGGAACTCCAACGTCTTCCCACAACGTTCTCCTTCCGTATTGTTCATGTTCTTAGGGTAGCCAAGGACTATCTTGCCCACCTGATACTCTAAAATCAGCTCTTCGATCCTTGCCAATGTCCGCCTAAGCTTTCCGGGTGACTTCCTGGAAATAGTCTCTACTCCCTGTGCCGTCACAAGCAGCGCATCGCTTATTGCAACACCCACTGTCTTGGAGCCAAAGTCCAATCCCATAATCCGCATCCGAAGCCTCCTATTCCCAGAAATTATTCCTTATATACTGGCGCAAGACTTCCTCTACCAGCTCATCGCGCTCCACCTTCATAATTAGGCTCCTTGCATTCTTATGGCTGGTAATATAAGTCGGGTCCCCGGACATGATATACCCGACAATCTGGTTGACCGGGTTGTAGCCCTTTTCCCGCAGCGCACTGTACACAATCTCTAAAATATCATTTACGTGTATCTTCTGCTCTTTCTCCACTTTAAAAAATTGAGTATTGTTTTTATCCTGCATTTTTCCACGCCCTTATTTTGCTCTTTCGTTCTGACAAATCTTCCTTTCCACTATTCTAATACAAATGTTCGGAAAACTCAAGATGTTTCTTTCATGCCTTCTCCAAAACATGGTCCATCAACAAGACATGCTCTTTCAGTTTGGAGGCGACTGTTCCTTGCACCAGCTTATTGTCCAAGCCCTTATCCTGCTGCCCGGAAGCGGCAACTGCTATTTTTACATATTCTTTCGTGTGTCCCAGAAAATATTCCTTCCCCCCGAAAGAAACTTTCTCCTCAAACAGGACTTCCACCTGCCTGCCTATATAATACCTTAAAAATTCTTCATTCATAAACGCCAGGTCCCCAAACAACGTCTCACTGCGCCGCTGTTTCACTTCCTCCGGCACCTGTCCCTCCATTTGGGCCGCACGGGTGCCTTGGCGCTTAGAATATTTAAAAATGTGGATTTCAAAAAAGCCAACCTTCCTCAGGAAACTCCTGGTAAGCTCAAACTCTTCCTCCGTCTCCCCGGGAAACCCTACAATCACATCCGTGGTAATCGCTGGGTGGTTGAAATATTCCCTTAAAATGCCGCACCCGCGCGCATACTCTTCACAGGTATACTTGCGGTTCATACGGGATAACGTGCCATCACACCCGCTCTGCAAAGACAAATGGAAATGCGGGCAGACTTTGGGAAGCTGCGACAGGCGCCGGGCAAATTCCTCTGTAATGATTTTCGGCTCTAAAGAGCCAAGGCGAATCCTCATAATCCCCGGCACTTTATGGATTTCTTCAATCAACTGCAAAAGCGTTGTTCCCAAATCCATGCCGTAAGAGCTTAAATGGATTCCCGTAAGCACGACTTCCCGGCAGCCGCCCGCCGCAATGCGCGCGACCTCCCTTTGCACCTCTTGGGCTTCACGGCTCCTGACACGGCCTCTGGCATAGGGGATGATACAATAACTGCAAAACTGGTTGCAGCCGTCCTGTACCTTAATGAAGGCCCGCGTCCGCTGTTCGCTGCGGCTGACAGAAAGCTGCTCAAAAGCCTGGCCCGCTGCCATGTCTTCTACAGAAGACAGCCCTTTATCAAATGCTTCTTTCCCGCGCGCTGCAAAAAAACGCTCCAACAATGCGGGCAATTCATGTTTCTTATTATTCCCAACCATAAGGTCCACCGCATCGTCGTTTTGTACCTGCTCCTTCGCCGTCTGCACATAACATCCCGCGGCAACCACCACACTGTGCGGATTCCTCCTTTTGGCGCGGTGGAGCATCTGCCTTGATTTGCGGTCAGCAATATTGGTAACCGAACACGTATTGATTACATAAACATCGGCCTCTTCTTCAAAAGGCACAATCTCGTATCCAGCCTCTTCCAATAGCTGCTGCATGCTCTCCGTCTCATATGCGTTTACTTTACAGCCCAAATTATGCAATGCCGCTTTCCTCATCTCGCCCTCCAAGTAACAGCCCAGGCAACTTGCCTGTCGCCCCTTCATGCTTTTTCTTCCTTAAATTGGTTATGGCGTTATTGACTTTTCCTTTAAAAGGAGATAATATAAAGAAAATGATTCAATAACAGCAAAACATAATATCAATATGAGGAGGCTTTTACCATGATAGAAGTACAAATTTCTTTAAATTCCATCGACAAGGTGAAATCATTCGTCAACGCTATCACTCAGTTTGACTTTGACTTCGATTTAATCTCCGGAAGGTACGTTATTGACGCCAAATCCATTATGGGGATTTTCAGCCTTGACTTATCCAAACCCATCGATTTAAAAATCCATGCGGAAGAGGACAAAGACGAGGTTATGGAAGTTATCAAGCCATACTTAGTTTAAGCTAATAGGCGCGCCATCCCCCATGAGCCTTCATGGGGGTTTTATATTGCGGAAATTTATCCGCGCCCCTTATCACCTTACGATAATTGTCTCCGTCGTCTCGATCGCTGCCTTAACCATCTCGTCAATCTTCTCTTTCAAATGCGTCTCCGAACGCCTGATTGCCTTGAGGCTCGGTTTTGTTACCGGATGCTTTGCCACAAAGATAGTACAGCAGTCCTCATAGGGCAGGATGGACGTTTCAAAAGTCCCAATCTTCTTAGACGCCTCCACGATTTCCTGCTTATCAAAGCCAATCAGCGGACGGTACACGGGCATTGTGCACACTTCGTCCGTCGACGCTAAGGACTGCATGGTCTGGCTTGCCACCTGCCCGATGCTCTCTCCCGTAATCAAGCCCAGCGATTCCGTCTCCCTGGCAAAATGCTCGGCAATCCGCATCATATAACGACGCATGATAATGGTAAGCTCATCGTGTGGGCATTTCTCATAGATGTACATCTGGATATCTGTAAAATTGACCACTTTTAAATAGATTGGCCCTGTATATTTTGCCACAATGCGCGCCAAATCCACAACCTTCTGCTTCGCGCGCTCACTGGTATAAGGCGGCGCATGAAAATAGACGGCGTCAATCTTTACGCCGCGCTTGGCAATCATATAACCGGCTACCGGGCTGTCAATCCCCCCGGATAAAAGCAGCATTCCCTTGCCATTTGTACCCACTGGCATCCCGCCCGGCCCAGGGATAACCTCTGAATAAATGATGATCTTCCCACGGATTTCCACATTCACAAGAATATCCGGGTTATGCACGTCCACCGCCATTTCCTCAAATGCCTCAAGGATTTTCTCACCCAGGGCGGCGTTCACCTCCATGGAAGGTATGGGATAGCTTTTTTTTGCCCTGCGGGTGTTAACCTTAAAGGTCTTATGCTTGTCAGGATAACGCTTGTCCAAATAAGATACCACATCTTCGGCAAGCTTGTCAAACCCTTCGTCCTCCGTAAGCTTTACCGGGCAAATCCCCACAATGCCAAATACGCGCTGCAGGCTCTCCAACGTTTCTTCATAATCATATTCCGTCAAAGCCTCAATATAGATGCGCCCCTGCTCTTTACTAATCTTAAACTCGCCTTCCACTGGCTTCAATGCGTGTTTAATCTGACGTACCAGGGCGTCTTCAAATAAATGGCGGTTCTTTCCCTTAATTCCAATTTCTCCATATTTTATCAAAAAAGCTTTAAACATGTGTTTCCTTTCTAACGTCTGGTATACCTTCCCAACACAGGGACCAGCTCCTTTAAATTTGCAATGCAGTATTCCACTTCTTCCATCGTGTTCTCTTCGCTAAAGCTGATACGCACCGTAGAATCCAGGTATTCCCTTTTTACGCCGATTGCCGTAAGCGTCGCGCTGGCCGCCGGCTTATTAGAAGCGCAAGCGCTCCCGGCGGACACATAAACCTGCCTGTCCTCTAAAGCGTGGAGCAGCACTTCGCTGCGGACGCCGTCCACGCTGAGGCTGATAATATGCGGCGCGCTGTCTTCCCCGGTCCTGCCATTGACATGCGCCCATCCCTGGTCCGCAAGCCCCGCAAGGAACGCCTGCTTTAACTCATACAAATGCGCCCGCTTCGCCGAAAAACCCTCGTAAGCCTCCTGCGCAGCTTTCCCAATCCCTGCAATCCCTGGCACATTCTCTGTCCCGGAACGCATATTCCTCTGCTGCCCCCCTCCATAAATCAAGGGTTTTAACTTTGTCTTTTCTTTCACATAAAGGAACCCGCTCCCTTTCGGCCCGTGTATCTTATGGCCGCTGACCGACATCATGTCAATCCCCATCTTCCCAGGATGGATGATATATTTCCCATACGCTTGTATGGCGTCGACATGGAATAAGGTTCGCGGGTTTTTCCGTTTTATTGCCTCCGCCGCCTCCTGGATTGGCTCCACTGCGCCAATTTCATTATTTACATACATGATGGACGCCAGGATCGTCTGTTCTGTAACCGCCTCCTGAAGCTCTTCCAAAGAAATCAGCCCATCCTTGTCCACCGGCAGGTAAGTCACGTCAAACCCCTGCTCTTCCAAAAACTTCATAGGGGCCAACACCGCCGGGTGCTCAATCCTCGTAGTGATAAGATGCCTCCCACCGCGTTTATTTGCCATAGCCCCTCCGAGGATGGCAAGGTTATTCGATTCTGTCCCACCAGAAGTAAAAATCAGCTCTTGTTCTTTTGCTTTGAGCGTCTTACAGATTCCTGCCCTGGCTTCCCGGATATAATTCTCCCCCTGCATCCCCTTACCGTGCAAAGAAGAGGGGTTCCCATAGTCCTCCATCAGCGCGCGCACCATGATATCCTTCGCCCCCTGTGAGCAGCGCGTCGTAGCGGAATTATCAAAATATGCTTCCATCAGCTATCAATCCTCCACTGCATACATCAACATAGAAAGCGCACAGAGCCCTGCCGTCTCCGTGCGAAGAATGCGGTCCCCAAGGGAAACCATCTCCATATCTTCCTTCCCAAGCGCAATCTCTTTGGAATCGTAACCACCCTCCGGACCGATAAATATCCCTACCGAAGAACCCTTTTTGATGCTGCCGAACACTTCCCGCGTATGTCCCATGCCCCTCTGGTTTTCATAAGGCAAAATCCGTACATCCAATTTCCTGGCATATTCCACCGCCTGCGCAAAGCCCATAGGCATGCCCACATTGGGGATCATGCTGCGCTTAGACTGCTTCGCCGCGCTCTCAGCGATTGCCTGCCACCGCGCCTGCTTGGCTTTCGCCCGCTTTTCGTCCAGCTTGACTACACAATTCTTCATAGCAACTGGAATAATTTCAAATACGCCTAGCTCCACTGCCTTCTGGATGACCAATTCCATCTTGTCCCCCTTGGGAAGCCCCTGGAACAACGTAATTTTAAGGGAAGGCTCCGTGCCTTCCGCTTCTTTTAATATAGTAAGGGTAACCTGCTCCTGCCCAATGCCGCTGATTTGGCAGAATACATCCCTGCCTGCGTTGTCGCTGATGCGTACCTCTTCTCCCTCCCGCATACGCAGGACATTTTTTATATGGTTGACGTCGCTGCCTGTAATTACAACCTCTGTTTTATGGATCTGCCCTGGTTCTACAAAAAACTGGTACATCTTTTTACTCCTATATTATTTCCTGGCAGTAATGCCAACCCACTCGCCCTGATGGCAGACTTCCAGAATCCCAAACCCGGCGTCTTCGAGCGCGCTTGTTACCGCCTCTTCCTTAAAATCTATAATCCCGCTTGTTATATAGAGCCCGCCCTCCTTCAAATGATGGGGGACCACTGGGGTCAAAGGGATAATGATATCTGCAAGGATATTGGCTACCACAATATCGTAGCCCCCTCCCACCTGTTGCTTTAGCCCGCTGTCATCCATAAGGTTCCCATGGTAGAACCTGCCATTCCCCATGGGCAAATGGTTCGTCTGCATATTCTCCCTTGTTGCTTCTATACATAACGGGTCAATATCTGTGCCAGTAACAGAAGACGCTCCCAGCTTTAAGCTAACTAAGGATAAAATACCGCTCCCACAGCCAACATCAAGCACCCGGTCTTCCGGCCGCAAATGCTTGCATAGCTGACGGATGCATAACTGGGTTGTTTCATGCTTCCCTGTGCCGAAAGAAGTGCCAGGGTCAATCTCAATAACAGTCCTGTAAGCCCCCTGCCTGGGCATTTGCTCCCAAGTCGGCTTAATCAGTATGCCTTCAATCGTAAAGGACTTAAAGTATTTCTTCCCATTGTTAATCCAGTCCTTGTCCTCTGTCTCTGCCTGCTCAATCTTTGCACTTCCCACATCCACGAACATCCGTAAGTCTTCCAAGCCATTTCTCACCTTAGCAAGAAGCTCGCTGTCTTCCTCGCCATCCTCCACAAAAAAGCTGACTTTGGCAATCCCTTCATCCGGGGGCAGCTCTGGCAAAATATCAATGTACAGCTTCTCTTTGTCTTCCGCTGAAAGGGGGATATTGTCCTCAACCTGCACGCCTGCAATGCCCAGTTCCGCTAACATATTGCTGACAAAGTCCTCTGCTTCCGTAGTGGTATGGATGGTATATTGTTTCCATTTCATATCTGCGCTCCTATGTCCTGAACTGCTTCTTAAGGCTTTCATAAGCCCGGTTGATTACCTGCAAAGTGCCTGTGTCCCCAGCCAGGTTATCCGGATGGTAAATCTTTGTAAGGTCTTTATACCGTTTCTTCAACGTATGCATGTTGTCCACACCGGAAAAAAACATCTGCGCCTGCGGGAGAAGCTCTTCTGCATTCGTCCCCAGGAGGCTGTCCGCTCTATGGGAATAACGCTTTTTCTCTGCCTCCATGTCTTCTTTATCCCGGGCAAGCCGCTGCAATTCCCCCTCCAGTATCTTCCATTTCATCTGAAACAAACGATTTTCCTCTGCCATACGCTTCTTCTCCAAACTCTGCTTCCTGTAGAACTCCTGCTGCTCCTGTTTGAATCTGCGTCTATCTTCTTCTAGCTGCTTGCGCTCTTTATGCAATACCCTAGACTGAAGATCTTCCGACATTGGTTCCCGAATCATCCTCCCCATCTGCCGTTTCGGCTGATCCATTCTTCTTCCCCCTTTGTCCTGGCCAATGATGGCCCTCTTACCCGCTTCCTGCCGGATGATACTAAGCGCCAGAAAATTCCGCCGCTATGCAGGCGCTATTAATATGTTTTAGGAAACGCATTCATTAAATGCGTTTACTCTATTTTCTTAATCGTTTTACATTGCTGTACGCCCCATAAACCTTCTTCCCATCCAAAACAACGTATGCACGCACTTTGAAGCTATAGGACTTCTTCTTGCTCAGCCTTGTCTTCGTAAAAGAAAGCGTCGTCCCTTTGCCAACTGTCTTGATTTTCTTATATTTGCCGTTGCCGGTTTTCATATAAACCTCATATCCCTTGGCATTGGCAACACGCTTCCATGTCAGCTTTGCCTTACTGCCGCCTTTCCTATTTGCCGCAGTTAATTTTACCTTTGCCGGGGAGGTCACCGCCTTTGCCGCCCCTGTGGTTTTTGCATAGACATTGCGCCCGCTGACAACACGGTAAGGCGTAACCCGCAAAGTATAAACAGTTGCCGGCTTTAGCCCTTTGTATGTGTATCCATTCCCTGTGGCAAATTTGGTGGAAACCAGCTTATTCCCCTTGTAAAACATCAGCCGATAACGTACGCCTTCCGTTCCCTTCCAGGAAAATGAGAGGGAATTCGTTGTCCTTCTCGCCGCCTTCAACCCTGATACGCCTGCCGGCTTTTGGGGTGCAAGCACAGGGATTTCCTCCGTATAAAATTTGCCGCATAATTTACAGGTAAAAGTCTTTTGCCCTTTCTGCGTTTCCGTAGATACCTTATCGATTACGCACTCGTACTGATGCCCCGGGCACTTAATTTCCACCTCAACCTCTATCCCCGTAACTGTAAGGTAATTCTTCGCGTCCTTCGGCTCATATTTTGCGATAAATTTCTTCTTCCCTATCTCCTTTAACTCCACATCGGTGTCTCCCTGCCAGGAAAAACCTTCCGGCAGTCCTACCGAGCCAAGCTCACTCCCGATAAACCCTTGCAGGCCGGTCGGCAGCTCATACGCAGGCCGCGCTTTCCCGATCGTCACCGTTGCCTTGCCCTGGAAGGCCTGGTAACCAGCCCTCTCAACCTTATACCACACTTCGTATGTGCCAGCATCCACCATCTCGGGCTGCTCTGGCAGATAATTTCCAGCTTCCTCTAAGGCAAACCCGACCGTGTCGCCTTCCCGCAAGCCTGTCACTTCTATCTCATGGGCTTCCCCGTCGTATACCGTTGTCACGTCCGCAGCCGTTACGCCTGTGATGGCTGGCTGATCCTTGTCAATCTCCGTTGTGTACGTATGCCCGCAGATTGTACAGGTATGGGTCATTATTCCATTCTGCTCCTCTGTTGGCGGCGTCGTTACCTCAGAAACATAATTATGCCCCGGGCACTTAATTTCCACCTCAACCTCTATCCCCGTAACTGTAAGGTAATTCTTCGTGTCCTTCGGATCATATTTTACTAAAAATTTCTTCTTACCTAACCCCTTTAGCTTCTCATTGGCGTCTCCCTGCCAGGAAAAACCTTCCGGCAGTCCTACCGAGCTAAGCTCACTCCCGATAAACCCTTGCAGTCCGGTCGGCAGCTCATACGCAGGCTGCGCTTTCCCGATCGTCACCGTTGCCTTGCCCTGGAAGGCCTGGTAACCAGCCCTCTCAACCTTATACCACACTTCGTATGTGCCAGCGTCCACCATCTCGGGCTGCTCTGGCAGATAATTTCCAGCTTCCTCTAAGGCAAACCCGACCGTGTCGCCTTCCCGCAAGCCTGTCACTTCTATCTCATGGGCTTCCCCGTCGTATACCGTTGTCACGT
>CATLBW010000097.1 GCA_949879775.1 uncultured Lachnospiraceae bacterium | reverse complement strand
GCTGCTCTCCTCCGTAGAGATGGGTTTGCCCCCTAAAGCGTCGCCGTTGGCAGGCTCCTGGGTCGGTTCGTCTCCGCATCCTGCCAGGACGCAGGCTGTCAGTAATACAGCGGTCAATAGCTTTATGATTATAAAATCTTCCGTAGCTTTTTCCGCAGATGGTCTAGCCTTGCATAGATAGCCCCTGTTGTCAATCCTACAAGCGGGGAAATCTCCTTTGTGGAATAGCCTTGCATTTTTAGCAGGATAATTTGCAGGGTACGCCTGTCCACCGTAAGCAATGCCCGATACAGGGTTTCGTCCTCAATCTCGTTCAGTAAATCAGCAACGGTCTTTACTTCGGTATTCCGTTCCCTGTCTGCCATCCCCTCAAGGTATTCGCCGAAGTCGCTTGTCCAATGGTAAAACCGCCTGTTGGAATTGAAGTCTGCCCTGTCGTCTGTGCGGATTTGCGGGGTGGTGGTTTCGTCAACTCCATGCTCCCGCAATATTTTTTTCTCGGCTTCTTTCCAGATAAGCCATTTTCTGTTCTCCCGTCCGTTGTTGTATGCCATTCTTTTTTCCTCCAATCCGAAAATTTTTGAAAATGTTAAAAATCCAGATTGGATAGGCGGCGAACGACAGCCAACAGCGGAAACAGCCTTGCGGCATATTCCGATAAAAAACGACAAAAGAAAAACCGCAAAGGCACTGTGACCTCTACGGTTATAGGAGATACATATTCTGTTAAACGGAGATTCTACTTCTGGTTTCATGGTGAGAAGCAGCGTTACATGGGCAGGGATTTTTTAACTGGCATACTGCCATTCCCCGATATGCTATGTATAAGTCAAATCTGCGTTGCATAAGCAGATAGATTACTGCCCGAAAAAAGGACATAAAAAAATCCCTCCAAACTTTAAAACAGGTCTGGAGAGTGTCTGTTAAGTCTTTTCGGGCATAGCAATACCGCCCACCACACGCCGTTTTTTTATTATGGTGGGCGTTTGTTTTACAAACTTATATCCTACTAAAAAAGAGCCAACAAACGTAATTTTTTTGCTTCAATCAATGTTTCCTGTTTGCATTTTGGACAATATAGGGGAAAGTTTTTCAATTCTGTATCTTGCCGTATCTGTAACCTTGTTTTATTTCCGCAGATTGGGCAAAGCAACCATTCTGTTTTCATAATGTCAAATCCTTTTCTTTCATAAAGCAGATGCTTATACTCTTATTTCTTCCTAGATTTTACGCAAATATCGTTTAAACAAAAAGCAAATCCACATAGCAGATAAAACAAATGCGGGCAGCATATAAAACGGCATATTTTCTAAAATCGCTTTTCCAATCCAAAAAGAGGGTAGCGGAGATATTACATACTGTATATCTGATTTAATGAAAAACGGGATAACAGCACCAAAAATAGTCAGCGTAGATAACTTCGTTACTGCCATACCCTCTAGCTTGTTTGATGAAATCGTCAGTACAAGCAATGCAACAATCATGCCCTGCAAGGTTCCTCCCGTCGCAAGCAATAAAATGGTAAGCGGAGAAAGAGGCGTCAGTTTAAAAACAGGTAGCAGAATAATAGTCGCAAGAAATGCAATAGCAGAAGGCACGCCAAACCGTGCAGCTATGTAACCTGTTTTTCTTAAAGGCGTAATGAATAAATAGACGGCTGTTTTTTCATCCCTTTCCTCTAAAGAAATCATTGCTGAAACAAAGCAGAACATAGTGGATGACAGCATTGCAAACAGGATGTCAACCAACTTGTAATAGGGAGTAATAATTGCCGCTACATGAAAACTATCTGTCAAAGCAGCTTCTATGAAAGGTATGGCAAACCGAAAGAAAAAGCCTGCAAGAATTGGCGCAAAACAAGATACAAACAACATCATGTCCCGCCGCATAGCTGCCGCCATTTGGAAAAAGCTCAATCTAATTGCTTTCATAGCTTTACACCTCCCATGCTATCCCACATTTGGCGGACGAAAAGTCTTGAAAATACAAATAGAATTATTATCGTTGCCTCCACGCCCAAAAAACCTATTGCGGACGAAGAATGCCCTGAAACCATATCTATACAAACATTGACAGGATAATACCCGCACCATGCAGGAGTAATTTTAAATAAATGCAAAATTGCAGGAACAAAGCAAACGGCTTCGATTGGCACAGTCCATAATATAAACTGATTAAGGCTTGCAATTTTTGTTGCAACGATTATTCCAAATAATGTAAATATCACACTGGATATAAACGTACCAAAAAGCACAATGTGCAAATTATCCGCATCTGCGGCTAATGCTAAAATAGCTGCTACAACAAGTGAAATGGCTGACAATGAACTGACTTTAGCAATCACATATTCCGTCGCATGGACAGGAGAAACTGCCAATGCACAGGTTGTATGCTGGCTCTTTTCCAAAAGGACAATTGCCCCCATGAAGAACAGCCCCATTGATGCGGGGTCAGAAAAGATTAAAATTGCGGCAGCTTTTTCTTTCCAATTTTCTGGAAGCACTAAAAGCGCTGCTATATAGATTACAGTCAACATTGCATATAAAAAGTAAAAACCATATTTCGCTTGAAAGCGCATATCCAATAAAAACAGCTTTTTCAACCTCATAACAGCGTCCTCCCCGTAATATCCATAAAAATGTCATTTAAGGTTGGCTCACTGCTATGGATGGATTGCAGACGGTTTTTGGCTATCAGGTTTTTCAGCCGCTCATCAGAAGATATTTGTTCCAAAGGGCAGGGTCATGCAGCAATGCTTTTATAAAGTTTAAGCGGGATTTCATGCCCTTTGAATAATCGGCTACACGTTTATCCGCATCCTGCTCCAAACCTATCGTTTCCAAAAGTTCATCTATCGGGCGTGGCTTTTTTTCGTATAATGATGAGAAAAACTGCAAGTTCTCCCTTGCCGTCAGCTTTTCATACATTGTTGAAAATTCAAAATCAACCCCTATATTCTCATAAAAATTCTTTGTACGATTTTTACACTCAATGCCATTTACCAGGCAGGAGCCTTGATATGTCCGGAGCATTCCAATCAAGATTTTCTGCAATGTGCTTTTGCCTGCCCCAGATGGTCCTAAAAATCCAAAAATTTCACCCTCTGGGACAGAAAAACTCATACCAGAAATAAATGGGCTTTTCGTGTAACTAAACGAAAGATTCTCTACTGTAATCATGTCTACCTACATATTATTTGACTTAATTCCCCTGTATAGTCAATTTAAAGGCTGTTTTAAGTCTGGCTGGTTGCCAGACCCTTTAAATAATTTGTGTCACAATACCATAAATCAAGGAATACAGCGCCCCATCATACTGTTCACCGATCTCTGCCTTATGCAGCGTTGCAAAATAAATTGCGTGGAATGCGGCGCTAAGAACTTTTATATCTACTTCTTTTTTCACAGGAAATAGGGCAAGCATTTTTTCAATCGTATCTGTATCGTCCCGAAAATGCTCCTCCACAATTTCCCGTGGCAGCTTACGCACAAGCAATTCCACTTCATTAACATCTATCAATTTCAAAATCAGCATTTCCTCTGTCATTTTATAGAACTCAAAGATCACATCGGTCAGCTTTTCCGCTGACAACTCCGTACTGGCAATGCCAGAAATGGCCTGATACAGCTTGCGGTTGACAGTTTCCTGCTGTTCTTGAATAACTTCAAACAAAAGTAATTCTTTTGATTTATAAAAGAGATAGAAAGTTCCTTTTGGAATATTAACCCGTTTCACGATTTCATCGACTGTCGTGCGGCGGACGCCATACCTCGCAAGGCATTTCGCCGCTTCTTCTTTCAGCCGTTTTCTGATATATTCCCGTTCCTGCTCTGAATAGCTCTTTGGCACTTTAACGCCTCCCATTTGACTAATTTTGCCTGTACAGTCATTATATACAGCTCTTAGAACTCTGTCAATATTCTATTTCATAGTTGTGCATTTTTAACAAAAGGGCAAGACAACAGATTGACAAAAAGGTGATATAGAAGCACAATAAATTAGTTAAAATTTATAGAATATGCATAAAAAAGCAGGAAACTATAGTGATTTTGCAGTGAGGAAATGGAGGAGAAGAAATGTTGAAGTTCAGAAAACGTGCAATAGCAATGATGCTGGCGGCAGGCTTGTGCAGCTTATCATTTACGGCAGGCAGCATGACGGCGTCTGCACAGGAATATGCGCAGGCGGGGCAGACAGAAGACCAGGGAGAAGTGTGCCTGAGGGAGGAGAGCCTTACATCCGGGGAGGGCAGTTTAGACGCCGCCTGGGACGCGGCCCGGGGCGAGACATTGAAGGACGGCGATTACCAATACGAGGTGCTGGAGGATAACACGGTAGAGATTTGTAAGTACTATGGCAAAGAGAAAAATATCAGGATACCAGCCAAAATAGACGGGAAAGACGTGACTGTGCTCGGATATGGTGCATTTTCCCATAAAGATATAGAGCGTGTGGAAATACCGTCTGGTGTAAAAGAAATTAGTTATAATGCCTTTTTCGGGTGTGAATATTTAAAGGAGGTAGTAATCCCAGACAGCGTAATAGTGATAGAAACGGGCAGTTTCCAGTATTGCACCAGCCTTGAAAGCGTTGTTATACCGGGAAGTGTGGAGGCTATAGGAAAAGGTGCGTTTTGCGGCTGCAGCAGCCTAACCGGCATCACCATCCCGGCCAGCGTCAAAAGTTTTGGGTATGGTACGTTTGCCAATTGCAGCAACTTGGCGGAGATTAAAGTGGACAGCGGCAATGAGAAATATGCTTCCCAGGATGGGCTATTGTACACCAAAGACATGAAGAGGCTGCTGCAGTGTCCGGGGGCGAAGAAGGGCAGCATTATCATCCCTGCCAGCGTGGAACTGGTAGATACAGCAATTTATGCGGGGGAATATGATGCATTCCGGGGCTGCCGCAGCTTGACGGAAATTTTGGTGGACAGCGGAAATGAGAAGTACGCTTCCCAGGATGGGCTATTGTATAACAAAAGCATGAGTACGTTGGAAAGGTGCCCGGAGGGAAAAACAGGGAGCGTGGAGCTGCCGCAATCCCTGGATTCCATAGGAAGAGATGGTTTTTATGAATGTACGAAGGTAGAACATGTGGAGCTGCCGGAGGGCTTGCAAGTCATGGGAGAGGGGGCATTCTGTGGCTGCCGCAGCCTCAAGGGTATTCGGATACCGGCAAGCGTAACAGTCATTAACTGGTTGGCATTTGACTTCTGCGACAGCCTTTCGGGCATTGAAGTGGACAGCGGCAATGAGAAGTATGCCTCCCAGGACGGCGTTTTGTACAAGAAGGATATGTCGGAGCTGCTGCGCTGCCCGGGCGGGAAAACTGGGACGGTGACGGTGGCGAAAACAGCGTCGTTTGAGGCAAATGCGTTTTTGTGTTGCAAGAATTTAGAGGGCATTATCGTGGATGAGAGCAATGAGAACTATATGAGCAAAGACGGCGTGTTGTATACCAAAGACATGAAATCTTTGGTTGTCTGCCCGGGCGGGAAAACTGGGAATATGACGATACCGGAAACTGTGCGCAGTTTAGGCAGTTTGGCATTTAATGGCTGCAGTAAATTAGAAAGCATTACATTTAACAAATGGCAGTATTTTGATAGTTTTGAGACAGACATTTTTGGAGGGTGCAAGGCCAAGTGGGTTGTCCCATATATGAGTGGGGCAGAGTCTTATGCAATATCCCACGGAATCCCTTACCAATACCTTCCCTGCACGGAGCAAACGCATGTATATAAGCGGACATTGACTCCGGCGACCAGCAGTAAGAATGGAAGAATTGCGCAGAAATGCCAGGTATGCGGCAAAGAGAAGGACAAAACTACTATTTATGCGGCAAAGGCTATTAAGCTTTCCAAGGATTCCTTCACCTATAACAAGAAACAGCAGAAGCCTTCCGTTACGGTAAAAGACAGCAAAGGCAAAGCGCTGAAAGCAGGCAAAGATTATACCGTATCTTATCCCAAGAATGCGAAAAATGTAGGCAGCTATGCCGTGACAGTTACGTTGCAGGGGAATTATACGGGGTCGGTAAGCAAAAGTTATACGATTGCGCCCAAAGCGACGTCCATCGCCAAAGTAACGCCTAAGAAGAAGGGGTTTGCCGTGAAGTGGAAGAAACAGGCGGATCAGACCACAGGTTATGAGATTGCCTATTCCACAGATAAAAAATTCAGCAAGAAGGGCAGCAGGGTTGTGCCGGTTGGGAAGAATAAGACCGTTTCCAAAACGATATCCAAGTTAAAAGCAAAGAAGAAATATTATGTGAGGGTCAGGACTTACAAGACCGTCAAGGCCAAAGGGAAGTCAATAAAAATTTATTCCCAGTGGTCTAAGGTGAAAACAGTCACGACGAAAAAATAGGACAGAGGAGGCAGAAGGGGAAGGATTTATGGAAAGATGGAAGATTGCGGCGCGCATCTGCGCAGCCACGCTGGCGGCAAGCCTCATTGCAGGCGCTGTTTCGCCAGTATCTGCAGCAGAGGCGTCGGAAGAAGCAGCGGCTTTTCTATAATAAGAAAACAGGGGAGGACACAAACCTGACGCTTGAATTTACACCCAACAAAGGCAAAAGCCACAATGTATACAATGTAGGGTACTATTAAATTAGATGGCAATCATTTAATGCAAGATATATAGTAATGGGACAGCAGCTTAAACCGGCGGCTGTCCCGTTTTGTGTTTTCTGTATGTTGACTTTTCGGGCGTCAGCAATTACAATGGAATGAGAAATGTTTACCCTTTACCAGGAGGCAGCCAGGAAGGAGAGAATATGAAGAAATATGCGAAATACTTGTTAGCGATGGCCTTGGTATTTATGGTTGTATGCGGTATGAGGGCGCAGGCGCATCCGCTGAGGGTTTCTGCACCGTCGAAGACCATGTATGTCAGGCAGAAAATCCAGTTGAAAATCACGCCTTCGTCCATGAAAAAGAAGGTAAAGTGGAAATCGTCCAACCGTAAAGTGGCTTCTGTCGCTTCAAATGGGAAAGTGACTGCCAGGAAAGCAGGCAGGGCGAAAATATATGCGGTTTCGACTAAGGACAATAAGGAAAAGGCGGTATGCCAGATCACTGTCAGGGATTTTAAGGTGAAAGCATTGGCTTCCAATTGTTCTGTGGTGAGGAACGGCTCAAGGCCGCTGCCTTCGATCGGCAAGAAATACAAAGTATTCCATTCCCAGGCAGAAGTAAACCAATTCCTCAAAGAAGATCAGGAAAATGGGGGCCATGTTTCCTATTATTTAGAAAAGAAGCTCAAAAGCTACAAGAAGGGCTTTTTCAAAAAGAAAAGCCTGTGCGTCGTTTTTATCTCGACAGAGGGCAGCGGCAGCACGCCGGTATTGGTGGAAAGCATAAAGCTTGTGCAGGATAAAAACGGCAAGGTGAAAGCGAAGCTGCGGGCAGGGATCGGCGTACAGCCGCCGGACGAGGCCTGGACTTGTGATATGGCGACTTATTATGCGGTGGCGGAGCTGAAGAAATCGGACGCCCAGATGATACAGGGGTATACGGTGGAGAAGTTTATGATGGTGAAGCTGCCGACAATCTATGACTAGAATTTAGGAGGTGCATGAACGTGTTTTTTGCCAGTCTTTTACAGTATGCGGTGAAATTTGTTTTGTTTTCAGCAGTTGCGTTGGCGGGGATTTTCCTAGGCAAGGCGCTGCGCGCAAGGAAAGATGCCAAAGCAGGACAGATAAAAGAAGAAAATTAAGGCTTGTAACAGTGAAAGTATCTGAACTGTTGCAGAAATAGACAGTTGGAGGAAATTTGTTGTGAAGAAGTATGGAGTGAATGAACTGCGCAGGATGTACCTGGAATTTTTTGAGAGCAAGGAGCATCTTGCAATGAAGAGCTTTTCTTTGGTGCCCCACAATGACAACAGTTTGTTGTTGATCAATGCGGGGATGGCGCCTTTAAAGCCTTATTTTACCGGACAGGAGATTCCGCCGAAAAGGCGTGTGACGACCTGCCAGAAATGTATCCGTACCGGGGATATTGAGAATGTGGGCAAGACGGCGCGGCATCTGACGTTTTTTGAGATGCTGGGGAATTTTTCTTTTGGCGATTATTTTAAGCATGAGGCGATTGCCTGGAGCTGGGAATTCCTCACAGAGGTCATCGGCATGGAGCCAGAGCGCCTTTACCCGTCTATCTATGGGGAAGATGATGAAGCGTTTGAAATCTGGACGAAAGAAGTTGGCGTCCCGGCGGAGAAAATCACACGTTTCTACCGTGATGAGAATGGGGAGTGTGACAATTTCTGGGAGCATGGCGCCGGGCCTTGCGGACCCTGCTCCGAGATTTACTATGACCGCGGGGAAGCGTATGGATGCGGCAGGCCGGACTGTAAAGTGGGCTGTGACTGCGACCGTTTTATGGAAGTCTGGAATAATGTATTTACGCAGTTTGACGGTGATGGGCATGGCAATTATGAAGAGCTTGCCAACAAAAATATTGATACCGGCATGGGGCTTGAGCGTCTGGCGGTAGTTGTGCAGGACGTTGACTCCGTATTTGACATTGACACCATGAAAGCAATCCGCGACAAGGTGTGTGAAGTGTCCGGCAAGACTTATCAGGCAGAGGAGATGGACGATGTGTCTATCCGTCTGATTACAGACCATATGCGTTCGGCGACATTTATGATTTCCGATGGGATTATGCCCTCCAATGAGGGGCGCGGGTATGTGCTGCGCCGTTTAATCCGCCGTGCGGCGCGCCATGGGAGGCTGCTTGGCATAGACGGCAGGTTCCTTGCTACCTTGAGCGCCACTGTGATTTCGGAGAGCAAGGACGGCTATCCCGAGTTGGAGGAGAAGAAAGACTTTATTTTCAAAGTATTGACCCAGGAGGAAGAGAAGTTTGACAAGACCATCGACCAGGGCCTTAGTATCCTTGCGCAGATGCAGGAGGAGATGGCGAAAGCGGGGCAGAAGGTCCTTTCCGGGGAAAATGCTTTCAAATTATATGATACGTATGGGTTCCCCATGGATTTGACGCAGGAGATTTTAGAGGAGAAGGGCTTTTCTATTGACGAGGCGGGATTTGCTTCCTGTATGGAAGCTCAGCGCAGCAAAGCGAGGAATGCCCGGAAAGAGACGAATTATATGGGGGCGGACGCTACTGTCTATGACGAGATTGACACAAAGGTCACCTCAGAATTTGTCGGTTATGACAGGCTTTCGCACAGCTCGAAGATTACGGTCCTGACTACGGAGACGGAGCTGACAGAGGCTTTGTCAGACGGCGAGAGAGGAACCATAATTGTGGAGGAGACGCCGTTTTATGCCACCATGGGCGGGCAGAATGCGGATACCGGGGTTATTCGTGCAGGCGAAAATGAATTCCAGGTCGAAGACGCCATCCATTTAAGGGGAGGGCGCATTGGGCATGTGGGGAAGGTTGTTTCTGGTATGTTCAAGGTTGGCGATACCGTGGAGCTTACGGTGGCAAAGGAGAAGCGTGCGCTCATTGGCAGGAACCACAGCGCGACGCATTTATTACAGAAGGCCCTGCGTGAGGTCTTAGGGAGCCATGTCGAGCAGCACGGCTCCGACGTCAATGCGGACAGGCTCCGCTTTGACTTCTCCCATTTTGCGGCGATGACGCCGGAAGAGATTGCCAGGACAGAGGCGATTGTCAATGAGAAAATTGCCGAAGCCCTTCCGGTAGTAACGGAGGTCATGAGCCTTGAGGAAGCGAAAAAGACAGGCGCCATGGCCCTGTTTGGCGAGAAATATGGAGACTCGGTGCGTGTCGTTAAGATGGGCGATTTCTCCGTGGAGCTTTGCGGAGGTACTCATGTGGGCAACACCAGCAGCATCAGCGCTTTTAAGGTTATCTCGGAGTCAGGCGTGGCGGCAGGCGTGCGCAGGATAGAGGCGCTTACCTCTAAGGCAGTCTTTTCTTATTATGATAAATTAGAAGAAACGCTCGCCCAAGCGGCAAAGATAGCCAAAACCACCCCCTCCGGGCTGGTGGAGAAGCTAGGGCATATGTGGGCGGATATGAAAGCCTTGCAGGCAGAGAATGAAGCCCTCAAAAGCAAGGCGGCAAAGGATGCCCTGGGGGATGTTATGGACCAGGTATGCGAAGTTTCCGGCGTGAAGCTTCTGGCGTCAAGCGTGCCGGGCGTGGACATGAACGGGCTGCGTGATTTGGGCGACCAGCTCAAGGGCAAGCTGGGCGAAGGCGTGGTCGTGCTCGCTTCGGAGAGCAACGGCAAGGTAAGCCTGGTTGCTATGGCGACGCAGGGGGCCATGGACAAGGGCGCGCATGCCGGGAACCTTATTAAGGCGATTGCCGGTAAAGTCGGCGGCGGTGGCGGCGGGCGTCCCAATATGGCGCAGGCAGGCGGCAAGGACCCGGCAGGAATCCCCGACGCCATAGCAGAAGCGAAGGCAGCATTAGCGGGTCAGATAAGATAGGGGATTTGCCTGTAGCGCTTGCATGGAAAGCGTGCCGGGGGATTATTGTAAAATTTTCCCTCAAAAGTAGTTGACTTACAGTAAAAATCTGCTATAATGAATGATAGTGCAATAAAATATGACCCAAACAGTTGAATATGCACAATACGCAACTGGAGGGAGGTTAGGTGTGAGAGTATGTCAAATGTAATCGTTAAAGAAAACGAAACTTTGGATAGTGCTTTACGCAGATTCAAGCGAAACTGCGCGAAAGCAGGGATTCAGCAGGAGATTCGTAAGAGAGAGCATTACGAAAAACCAAGCGTGAGACGGAAAAAGAAATCCGAAGCAGCCAGAAAACGTAAATATAATTAATTGTGTGAAAGAACCCCACATGTTTTGAGGAATCAGGACATGTGGGGTTTTTTTGTCTTTCCTATAAGACGAAGAGTGTCAATAGGATAAAAATTTGTTTAAAATATTGCTATAACCAGAAAAAAATATCCTTTTTTTGTGCAATATAATGCATCATAATAAACGTATATATGAAAAAATTATAAAGGAGGAAAGAGGATGAAACGAAAATTATTAGCTCTAATGCTCAGTGTGGCAATGGCTTTCTCGCTTGTGCCGGCAACGTCGCTGCAGGCTGAGGAAATCGCTGCCAAGCCTCAGGCGGAGCAGCTTGCGGATGTGCAGGACGCGGCAAATGATTTGGCTTTGACGGCAGCGGTATCGTCCGATTATACGTCGGCCTGGGAAAAGCTTGAGGGAATCCATACGGAATGGGAGCCTGAGAGCTCTAATGTAGGCACAGGGCAGGGCTGGGGCAATTGGCTGCCGCAGGAAGCAGGGAGCGAGCATTGGGTACAGTACGACTGGGAGGATGCCGTCACAACCCAGCAGATGCAGGTATACTGGTATGATGATGGGGGGAATACAAAGGTTCCCGGGACTTTGAAGGTTCAGTATCGGAATGCTGAAAGTGAAGAATGGGCAGACGCCACGATGGTGACGGATTATGCGGATGCGCAGGAATTGAA
>CATLBW010000096.1 GCA_949879775.1 uncultured Lachnospiraceae bacterium | reverse complement strand
CCAAATTGACGGCATTGTCATATCCCTTATCTATGCCGACAACCATCAGGTCCTGCTTGGGATATGCCTTCTGCATCAGCTCCAGGGAAGAGATGATGTCCAGAAGGTTTTGGGGATTGCTGCTCAGTGCAATCACATAGATATCCAACTGTCCGGCATTGTGGAGGATTCTCCATTTCACTTGTTCCTTTTTGGACGCAATGCTTTCTCCTGCGTAAAACTCCTTGTACCAGATCATTCCACTCTCCATGAAAGAGAAAAGGCGTCCCCATCGTGAACACCTTTTCTAACTGTACTTTCTGCCTGCAATGCGGGCAAAAGGTTAAAAATATTTTCTGCTGCCCCATAGATTACTTTTTTTCAAATCAAGATATTCATTGTATGCTTTTTCCAGTATCTGTTTCTCATTTGCGAAACGCAGTAAATGATATGCTTCGTGAAATTTGTAGTATCCTGAATCAACAAAATATTCTTCCCGTTGTGGTTTGCTGTAATAACTGTCCGCCATCATCAGATACCAATGGACGTCCTTCTCCACTGTATCATCCGGTACGGTAAAGGTATACTGGCTCTTTCCGACATATTTAATAATCTGGGCGTTCACCCCAGTCTCTTCCAGCACCTCTCTTGCCGCTGTGTCCCTGTACTCCTCTCCTGCTTCCACAGTCCCTTTGGGAAGGACCCAGCCTTCATACTTGTTCTTGTAATTCTTATACAAGAGCAGGATCTTGCCGCGAAATATTACCACACCACCACAACTCGTTGCTTCAATCATTGCAATACCTCCTGATGTGGTCTTTGAACTTTAAACACAGTATACCTCTTTTCCTGCCATCTTGCAAGATAAAAAATTGTCGGCACACGGAAATCAATTTTCAAAATATCATTGCAATCATCCGCATATCTCTATACAGCCTGGACTTTCTATACCACACACGAACGGGGTAACGCTCTGGTGAACTAACTGCTAACTACAACCAAGGCACTCAGGAAAGCCTTCGTGCCTGACTAGTTTCCGGCAAAATAGGTGTCAAACACCTGTTTGGCAATCGGCACGGCTGTCGTGCTGCCGGCGCCGCCGTTCTCTACAATTACCGTTACGGCAATGCTCCCCTTCCCTTCTGCGGAGGCATACCCGGTAAACCAGGCATGGCTTTCTCCTTTTACATTGCTGAACTCCGCAGAGCCGGTTTTTCCCGCCGCGTGGTAGCTTTGCCCATTCAATTTCGAGCCTGTCCCCTCGCTGACAACCAAAGACATGAACTCCTGAAGCTTGTTGGCCTCGTCCTTGCTAAGCAAGGGGCCATAGACAGACGGGCTGTAGCTTTTCACCGTAACCCCGCGGTAATTTTCCGTATGGTCTATGACATAGGGGCGCATCAACGTGCCGTTATTGGCAATAGCTGACGTGAGCAGGGCCATATGCATGGGCGTCACCAAAGTCTCCCCCTGCCCGATTGCCATCTGCGTGACCTGGTCTGTATTAGAATCCTTATTTAATACGAAGCTGCTTTGCTTGGAAGGGTAGGCAATCGGAAGGTCTGTGCCAAACAGCATTTGCTTGCAAAGGCCGGCAAACTTCGTCTTATTAAGCCCTAACCCAATGTTTGCATAAGAGGTATTGCAGGATTTGGCAAAGGATTTCTGTAAGTCCTCCGAGCCATGGACCGCATTGTTGTAACAATGGATTTCTGTGTTCTCCATGGCAATGCTGCCCTGGCATTCGTAGTGGTAATCCTGGTAATTGGGGTTCTCACGCAGATATTCTAAAGTCGTGAGGATCTTAAAGGTTGAGCCTGGCGGGTAAAGCCCCTGCGCCGCGCGGTTGAGCAGCACGGAATTGTCACTGTCCGTGTTGGCGATAATGCTCTCCCAGTTTGCAGCCAGGGTATTGGGGTCAAAATCCGGTTTGGAGACCATGGCAAGCAGCTTCCCTGTTGCCGGCTCTAGGGCAATTACCGCGCCCCGGTTGCCGCCGAGCGCCTGGTACGCCGCCTCCTGGAGGCTGTAATTTAAGGTAGACACAATATTGTCGCCAGGGTTCTTCTTATTCTGTATGCCATTGATGACCTGCTCTAAGAAAAACGCATGGGAACGCAATAAATTAAAATTGCCAAAAGACTCGATGCCATATTTGCCATTGCTGTCATACCCGACAGCGTGGGCAAACATAGCCCCATATGGATAATAACGCGTCTCTCCCCCATCTTCCCCAACAACAGTCTGCGCCAATACCTTTTCATCGGCGGAAAGGATTTCCCCCCGGACGACATGCTCCGCAAAGGTATTCTGCCTGGTATTGTAAGGGCTGTTGATAAAATCTTCGCTCTTAAAAACCTGGAAATAGGCGAAATATCCCATCATCATGATAAAGACCGCCACAAACAGATAGGTGATAATTACAAACTCCCGGTTCCCATAGCGCTTAGTCGAAGTTTTTGACTTTCGTCCCGTGGATGTTTTCTTCATGGGATTTGCCGCCTCCTTTCTTTGGTTTCTTTTTCGCCTCCCCGTTTTTGCCGCCGTTCTTTTTGCCGGATTGCTTTTTGAGGGCTTCTTTGCGCTGCGCCTCCTGCTCTGCGGCCGTGCGCTCACGCAGCAGGTACAAGCCCTGGATAACCGCAAAAATAACCAACGTGCTAAGCAGGGAGCTTCCCCCATAGCTGACTAAGGGCAGCGTCACGCCTGTGGAGGGGATGAACTTGATATCCCCGCCTATGGAAAGCAGGACCTGGAACCCATAGAGCGTGCCCAGGCCAAGGGCCACCAGCTTGTAAAAGGTATCTTTCATCTGCATGGCAATATTCAAGAACATCAGAAAACAGCTTACGCATACCAAAATCAGGCAGACGGCAAAGATGCCCCCCAGCTCCTCGGAAATAGCGGAAAATATAAAATCCTGCTTAACCTCGGGGATTTTATTCGGCATCCCCTGGTTAAGCCCCATGCCGAACCAGCCGCCGGTGCCAATCGCGAACAGGGAATTGGAAACCTGGTTCCCCTCATTCTCAAAGACTGCCAATGGGTCCTGCCATGCCACTACGCGCACGCGCACATGGTTAAACAGATGGTACGCCACCACAGAGGCGGCAGCCCCGCACAAAAGCCCCCCTGCAAAATAGTACAGCTTGCGGGTTGCCACATAGAGCATGACCATATAGGCGATAAAGAAAATCAGCCCCGCGCCCAAATCCTTGGACAATACGAGGATAACCACATGCAGCCCCGCCACTGCCGTCGCCTTCACGACCTGCATAAAGTCCGTGGACTCATAGAACATGGAAGCGACGAAAAACACAAAGATAATCTTGATAAATTCGGAAGGCTGCACAGCAATCCCCGCCACGGAAAACGACAGCTTCGCCCCGTGGGACACCGCCCCAAGCACGGCGACCACGCCTAACATGGTAATGCCCGCCAGCGCATAAACCCAGGTAAGATTGCGCAGGAACGTCCATTTGCTGATGAAATAAGGGATCAGCATTGTCACCGCCATGGATATGACGGCAATCCAAAACTGTTTTACCGCATGTTCATAGGAAAGCCGCGTCAACATGACAAAACCGATGCATAAAAGCATGCACATATTGTTTACCACCAGCTTTGACACCCTCTTATAGAAGATGCCATAGCAAATCTGCACTGCCGCAAAGAATACGACCTGCATCGCATAAAACTTTAAAATCTCCGTATTCAGCGTAGAGGCATAGAGGACAGCGTAAGCATTCAGGTGGAACATATACATATAAACGACCTGGCTCCTGTATTTCTCTGCCTGCTCTTCCTTATCCACACTGCGTTTTAAGGAAGAAAAACACTGGTAAGTGTACAATGCAAACAGGATAATCATGGAATATTTTGATAATTCTGTAATCAGATGTACCATAGTTACTCGACTCCTCGTTTGAAATGCCCATTGGTGAAATCCTTAAGGTAATGCCCCTTATCCAGTTTTCCCGCTTTCGCCTGCCGGTAATACGCAAAAATACGCTCTATTTCTTCCGTGCTTTCTATCGTAAAGGAAAGGCGCGCGCTGGCCGGGTGCAGCGCCTGGACCTCCCCAAGCTGGTGCAGCAGGGAAAGCGGGCTGATGTTATATATGATATTGTAACAATATTCACAATGGTTTTTTACCGGGAATAGCTTGCCTAAGCGGTCCTTTAAGTAAGAAACTGCTTCTTTCCTGTTACAGCCCTCTGTGTTTTTATGTAAACATTGCGCTGTCAGCATCAAGGGCTGATACCCATACAAGACGATTTCCCCATTGGCACAGTTTAAGTTTTGCAGCTCTTTCGCGTTTAATTCCACTGGCAAGGTGTAGCTGCAAAGCGACATCTCCCGCCATCCGCGAACCGCTTCATTGGAAAAGGTATATAAATTGGCGTCTCCTTGGATTTGCGCGGATGGCACGCCCATTTCCCGCAAAAAAGAAAGCTCCTCCAAATTGCGTATGAGGTAACCGTCCGCCCCTGCGCCTGAGATACCCTGCCAATTCGCGGCATACCAGCCTGCTGCCTGCATACGGAATATATGCGGCAGCGCAAGGTAACATTCCTTGCCTTTCGCATGTGCCTGGCTGGCCAGATGCTTTAATTCTTTGCATAGCTGGCCATGCTTAAGGGCAAAGGATTCTAAATAAACCCGTTCTGCTTCCGGCTGCCCCAATATGGCCTGATACTGCCCTGCCGTCCCGGCAAGGGCAAAAAGACGCATACGCGGCAGCTTAGGAGCTGCGTTCCCGTCTGCTGCAAAAATCCCTGCCTTCCAGGAACCCGCTTCCCGGCCTGGCGATGCGTCCCCCTCCTGCAAGGGTCCTGTCGCTTTCCTTTTGTACGGTCCAAGCACAAGGGACGTCAGTTTCTCAATCGCCTCCCGGCGCAGCCGGTTCAGGTCCCCTGCCGGGACGAAGCTGCCCTCTTCCATCTCAACCTGCAATCTGGCAAACTCAAATGGCGTATTGCCGGTCTTTTGCATCCGTCCCAAAACAGATTCCCGGGCCAAAGGCTGTTTTTGCGCCTTTTGCACTGTGGCGCCCTTTATCTCAGCTTTTATCCCTTTGTATTCTAACACAAGGCTTAGAGGATTGTTTATGGAAATCCTTAATATTCCATTTATTTTTTCTTTACCCACCTTTGCAGGGCCGCCGTCAGATTGCCAATGCCCATTGCCGTTTTTTTCATGGGATGGCTTAAGGAACGTGACCATATCCCTGCCGTTATGCTTTTTATAATAGCCGTCGGTAAACCCGCTGCGGTTTCCTAAGTCCAGCAGCATCTGGTAATCCTCACTGCTTACACTGTAATCTCCGTGAGGGTCCTTTTCATATAAATCAAGGTATTTCCGGTAAATATGGGTCACCCCGGCAACATATCCCTCCTGCTTCATCCTTCCCTCAATCTTAAAAGAATGGACGCCGCTTTGCACAAGTTCCGGAATCAGCTCAATTGCACAGAGGTCTTTTAGGCTCAAGGGGTAATGCCCCTGCCGTTTGGGGGCAGGCTCCTGCAATGTTTTCTGCAATCCATACGGCAGGCGGCATGGCTGTGCGCAGCGCCCCCGGTTCCCGCTCCTTCCCCCTATCATGCTGCTCATCAGGCATTGCCCAGAATAACAATAACAGAGCGCGCCGTGGATGAAGCTCTCAATCTCTGCGCCCGTCGTCTGGTAAATATGGGAAATTTCGGCAAGGGACAGCTCACGAGCCGTCACAATGCGGCTGCACCCGTGCCCTAACAGCAGCTTCGCCCCGTAAGCCCCTGTGACTGTCATTTGGGTGCTGGCATGGATGGGCATCTGCGGGAAATGCTGCCGGACAAAGTGCATAACGCCGATGTCCTGCACAATCACCGCGTCTAAGCCGGCTTCATACAATGGACAGAGGTAATCGTATAATTCCCGGATTTCCTGTCCCTTCAATAGAGTGTTGACCGTAAGGTACAGCCGTTTCCCCCTGATATGCACATAGTCAATCGCCGCAAGCATTTCCTCTTGCGTAAAATTCTTGGCATATGCCCGGGCGCCAAACCTGTCCCCCGCCGCGTACACCGCATCCGCCCCTGCCTGTATGGCTGCCTCAAGAATTGCCAAGGAGCCTGCCGGGGCTAAAAGCTCTGTCTTTCTGCCCAAAATGCCATACCTCCTGTCTCCTGCCCCACAAAGCGCCATGCCCGCCCTATCCATATTAAGGCAGGGATAAGCGCCCTTAGGTTATAGAGCCAAAAAGCTGCTGCAAAATGCAACAGCCTCTGATCTGTTATCCCTGCGGGCACGGCGCGCATCAGGATTGATTCCCCGTAGCTTGCTGCGGGGTATTTGGTTTTTTTCTGTTTGGATTATGCTTCTTATCCTCAGGCTGCCCCGCAGCAGACGAGTGGCCATCGGCAGGCGGCTTAGCCTCATTACCGTCCCCTGGCTGTCCGTCCTGCCCCGTCGCCACCTGGCCTTTTACTTTGCCAAGCAGCGCGTCAGCGAGCGATGCTTCCAGCTTTGCCTTGTTCAATAAAAGGTCTTTGTTCTCTTTCTCCAGGCTGGCGGCATTCTCCTCGCTGTTCTCGACCTTGATATTCGCGGAAATCAGGTCGTGCTGGAGTTCATAGATTTCCCTTTCCTTTTCCCGCACTGCTTTCTCTAAGGTTTCCGCCTGCTCTTTTGCTTTGAAATAGTCGTCCGCGATGTTGAGTTCCAGCAGCGTTGCTTTCATGTCTGCCGGTATCTGGCGAAACTGTTCCATCTCATCGAATTCATTGATTTTATTGTTGATATAATTTGCCACTTTTTGCAGATATTCTTCGCTCTCATAACCGCTCAAGGTATAAATCTTCCCACCAATCAACACATCCGCACTGGTTTTCACTGACATTTGCATTATCCCTCCCTAAAATACCTCGGACATTACTCCTGGCCGTTCCAACAATAAGTGCACAGCTTACATTTATCAATCCCTACCGAATCCAGCATATCATCCAGGCGGTTATACCTGAGGGATGTAAAGTTCTGCTCTTTGCGGATTTCTTCTACCATCAGCTCATATTTGGGCGATTCAGGGTCTGCATATTCTTTTAAAACCTCATCCGTCACATTCCCATTTTCCAGGCGGTCGATTACCCTCCTGGCAATTAAATCCATTTCTGAGGTGGAACGTGAGAAATTCAGGTACTTACATCCAAACAGCAGAGGAGGGCATGCCGGGCGCACATGGACTTCCTTCGCCCCGCTCTCATAGAGGAATTCCGTAGTCTCCCGAAGCTGCGTCCCCCTGACGATTGAGTCGTCAATCAACAGCAGGCTTTTATCACGGATTAGCTCCTCCACTGCCAGAAGCTTCATTTTAGCAATCAAATCCCTTTTGGACTGTATGGTAGGCATGAAGGAACGCGGCCAGGTTGGCGTATATTTGATAAAGGGCCTTGAGAAGGGGATGCCGGACTCATTTGCATAGCCAATGGCATGGGCTGTCCCGGAATCCGGCACGCCCGCTACAATATCGGGGGTAACATGATCCCGTTTTGCCATCCGCCTCCCGCATTCACAGCGCATCTGCTCAACGCTTGTCCCTTCATAAGAGCTTGCCGGATAGCCGTAATAAACCCATAGGAACGTGCATATCTTCATGTCTTCCCGAGGAGAAGATAACGTTGTGCACTCCTTGTCCGTGACAATGACAATTTCGCCCGGCCCTAATTCTTTATAATCTTTATACCCAAGGTTCCTATATGCAAAATTTTCAAAAGAGATGCAAAAAGCGTCGTTTTTCCTTCCAATAACAACCGGCGTCCTTCCGTATTTGTCCCTTGCCGCATAAATGCCTTTCTCATTCATCAGAAGGATGGATACGGAGCCATCCACGGCGTCTAACGCATAACGGATGCCCTCTATGAGGTTTTCCTTTTGGTTAATAAGGCAGGCTATCATCTCTGTGGCATTGATGTCCCCGCCGCTCATTTCCAGGAAATGGGAATGCCCGCTGTCGAAAAGCATGTTCGTAAGCTCTTGCATATTGTTGATTTTGCTTACAGTGGTAATCGCATATGTCCCATGGTGGGAACGCACCAAAAGAGGCTGCGGCTCGTAATCAGAGATACAGCCAATGCCCATCTGGCCGGTCATTTTCTTTACGTCCTTATCAAATTTCGTGCGGAACGGGGCATTTTCTATATTGTGGATGGCACGGTCAAAACCATCTTCGCCATAGACCACCATCCCTCCGCGCTTCGTCCCCAGATGGGAATGGTAATCAATCCCGAAAAACAAATCGAATACGCAGTCCTGTGCTGATGCCGCTCCAAAAAATCCACCCATAAACCTACCTCATTTCTTTCCTCATGTATGCCAATTATTTCTGATGCCATTATGGACATTATATCAAATGCCACAACTTTTTCAAGCCGTTATGCCAAAATGTTTGTACGCAAAGTCAGTCACGACCCGCCCTTTGGGCGTGCGGTTAATAAAACCGTTTTTCACAAGGTACGGCTCATAAACATCTTCTATCGTGCCGGCATCTTCCCCCAGGGAAGCCGCCAGCGTATCCAGCCCTACAGGACCGCCTTTAAATTTTTCAATCATGGTTATCAATATATTGCGGTCGTTCTGGTCAAGCCCCAGCTTATCCACCTCCAGGAGGTCCAGGGCAAACGACGCCACGTCCTTGGTAATCCTGCCGTCGTATTTCACCTGTGCGAAATCCCTGACGCGTTTTAAGAGCCTGTTGGCGAGCCTGGGCGTCCCCCGCGAACGGCGCGCCAGCTCATATGCGCCCTCTTTATCAATCTCAACATCAAGCTTTAGCGCCGATTGGAGGATAATTGTCTTTAGCTCGTCCGGCTCATAAAATTCCAGGTGATGTATGACGCCAAAGCGGTCGCGCAGCGGGGCTGACAAAAGCCCTGCCCTTGTCGTTGCGCCTACCAGCGTAAAATGCGGCAGGTCCAGGCGGATGGAACGGGCCGTTGCCCCTTTGCCAATCATAATGTCAATCACATAATCCTCCATGGCTGGGTAAAGCACCTCTTCCACCTGGCGGTTCAGCCGGTGGATCTCATCGACAAAAAGGATGTCCCCTTCTGAAAGGCCGCTCAGTATCGCCGCCATCTCTCCCGGCTTGCCAATTGCTGGGCCGGAGGTAATCTTCATATGCACGTCCATCTCATTGGCAATAATCCCTGCCAGCGTGGTCTTGCCCAGGCCCGGGGGGCCATAAAACAATACATGGTCCAGGGCCTCCCCCCTCTGCTTTGCCGCCTCAATATATACCTTTAGGGTCTTCTTCGCTTTTTCCTGACCGATATATTCCTCCAGACGCTGTGGACGGAGGCTTGTCTCTATTTTCTGGTCCTCCTCCTGTATCTGGGTGGAGATTACACGTTTATCCATGAAAGTAAATCCTTTCTCAGCCTCACAATGGAAATCCTTGACAATTATAGCTTAGAACGTGCCAAAAAGCAAGAGGCAGGGATTCTCATTCACGGAAATCAATTTTCACAATATCCTTATGAATTATCAAAATTTCTGCATACTGCCGGAGATGCATATACCCAAAACGAACAATTCAGGGACGTATTTAGCGGAGGCAAAATCCACTGCTTACAAAAACCCGGCACGAAGGTCTTCCTGAGGGGCGTGGTTGCAGTTAGCAGTTAGTTTGCCAAAGCGTTGTCCCGTTCGTGTGGGTATATGCAGCATACGGCAGTATAGAGAAATTTTGACAGATGAAAGGATATTGTGAAAATTGATTTCCGTGATTCTCGTTACCCCTTTTTTATGCTGCAGTTGACAATGATTGCCCCCAGCCCCGCTAACAGCCCCGCCAGGAGAATCATTACCTGAAAGTTAAAAGCGTCAATCGCCTTGCCGCCGACAAGGCTGCCCAGCGCGGTCCCCATAGTAAATGCCGCCACAACTACCGCCTGCCCTTTTACCATATCCGCTTTCGCAATCTTCATTTGGGTAAAATAAAACAAAGATGGGTAGATAAAGCCATAGGTAAAGGTCTGCAGGCAGACAATCGCATATACCTGCCAGACATTCGTTGCAAAGAACATCAACACTGCCTTAAGCACATAAAAAATCCCCGACAAGCGCATTAACAGCATAATATTAATTTTCTTTTGTAGTTTTTCAAACATCATCATCAACGGGGCGGCGGAAAAGCTGGCGATTGCCAAGGCGGCTCCCACACTGCGGCTGTCTTCGCCCATTGGCTGAAACATGTTTATCAGAAAATTCTCCGCCATGGAATGGCACATGGCTATCATCATAACGCCTGATACGGTTATCATAAAATACTTATATTTCAGGAAAAACGACCACAGCGATACGCGCTGCGCCTCACATTTGCCCTGCCGGGCAGGGACTTCTTTTTCTGATGCCTTTGGGTAGCCCAAAGTAATAACAAGCTGCGTGCACAGGGAAATAAGGACAATCCACACCATCCAGTCTGTCCCCAAAGCCGCAATAACATACCCCAGGCTTAAAGTAGCGGCGGAGTAGGCCCGGGACCCTACACCTGAGCCACTCCCGTAATCAACTTTAAATTGCCGTTCACTGTAATATACACAAAGCGCATTGCCCAGAGGGGGCGTTAAGGTAATCGCCAACCCTCCCACGGTATACAATATGCCAAACATGATCAGGGGCGGCTGGCACATCTGGATTGTGGCAAAGCATAAGAGGCAGCATAGGAGGCAAACCGCAATCATGCTTGTCAGCCTGATCTTAGGAAAACGGTCTGCAAAATCGCCAAGGAACGGCTGCAAAATGCAGGAAAGAAAATTGCTTGCCGCAATCATCATGCCGATTTCCGCCGTCTGGAATCCCTTCTCCAGCAGATACGTTACCGCGAACCCGAATATGCCTGCACATGATAAAAAAAATGTCGATTGGTAGAGGCAATACCTTAATGTAAGATTATGTGGGCGACTTTGCTCCATAGCGAATTTATCCTTTCCTCCATTCATCCATCAGCGAAATGCCTTTATCATTTCTACATAGGGAAGCTCTTCAAAACCGCACTTTTTATAGACGCTGACCGCCGCCGTATTGCTCCGCTCAACTTCCAGCTTTAAGAGCATCGCCTTTTCCCGAAACTGCTCCTTCGCATATGCAAGGAACTGCGTGCCAATGCCGCGTCCGCGGTATTCCTGCTTCACGTAAATATCTTCCAGCCAGATACAGGCGCCGCCAAATTCTGTGGCAAAACTATTCACAAGCATAGCATATCCGGCAACATGTCCCTCTTCCCAGAATACAAGCCCTTCCAGCAAGGGGTTATCAGACACGCATACTTCTACATTACGCCTTAACGTCTCCTCTGGCACATCATGGGACACCGCAGGGGAATCGTAAAAAGTCCGCATCATTTCCAGCACAGCCTGGGTATCTTCTGTTCTCATCTTCTTGAATTCAGCCATAAATCCTCCCTCCTACAAAATCGCCATCTGCTTTAACGCAGACTTCAAAACTTCTTCCACTGTAATTCCCTCATGAAGCTCTACGCCGTTGACTGCCTTTAATGCCTCGGCAGACGAATACCCGAGCGCCGTCAAAGCCTGCACCGCTTCGCTCTTTACGCCGGAAACTTTGTTCTCCGCCCCCTTTGCCTGCTGCGTAAG
>CATLBW010000095.1 GCA_949879775.1 uncultured Lachnospiraceae bacterium | reverse complement strand
GTCGTGCTGTCAACCGTGCTGGTAATCATCACCATAGTGTCTATTATTTCTGCGTTTGCCAGGAATGTAAAGGAAGCGACCGGGTGGGTGACGCCTGTGATGATTATTTCGATGCTTTTGGGCGTGACTTCCATGATGCCAAGCCTGTGTAAGACGGAGCCGGTGTGGTTTTTGATTCCGCTGTATAACAGCGTGCAGAGCATGAACGGGGTTTTCTCTATGGATGCGAGCATGGTAAATATCGCTGTGACGGTTGTGGCAAACGTATGCTATGCAGGAATAGGCGTGTTCGTATTGGCAAAAATGTTTGATAATGAGAAGGTCATGTTCTCTAAATAATGGATTGGCAGGCAGGAAATTTAGGGGGACGCTGGTTTAACCGGCGTCCCCCTAAATTTCCTGCCTGCCCGCATATGCGCATTGAAGTTCATGGACGGATATGGTATGATAGCAACGATGTAAGAAAGCTTTATAAGCAGAAAGAAGGAAGAAAGCGTATGGGCTTTAAGGTATTGGGCATGAGGGGAGTTGTGGATGCCTGCAAAAGTATTTCCCGCAGGCGTTGTATGGCAGCGGCAGCAGTAATGCTTGTGCTTTGGCTGGCAGGCTGCGCAGCGGCGGGGGAGGATAGGGAAGTTTCTATCGGATATTTCAATAATGTGACCCATCCGCAGGCGCTTTATATGAAAGCGCAGAAAATGTTGGAAGAGAGCCTGGGAGCAGATAAGGAGGTAAACTGGACGGCGTTTAACGCAGGCCCTGCAGAGGTGGAGGCCCTTTTTTCCGGAGATATAGATATTGGATATATTGGACCGGTCCCGGCAATCAGCGCGAACGTCAAGAGCGGCGGGGATGTGCGCATCCTTACAGGCGCTTCAACCGGAGGGGCAATTTTGGTGAAACGCCCAGGCGCTGGGATAGAAAGCGTGAATGATTTGGATGGGAAAAATGTGGCGGTTCCCCAGATTGGCAATACGCAGCATCTTTCCCTGTTGAAGCTCTTAGGGGAGAATAGGTTAAAACCGATGACGGAGGGCGGGACGGTGACAGTCAGCGCCGTGGCAAATGCAGATGTGGCAAACATGATGGCGCGTGGGGATATTGACGCGGCATTGGTCCCGGAGCCATGGGGAGCTTCTTTGCTGCAAAACGGAGGAGAGGTTTTACTGGATTACGATGAATTTTATATGGAGGGGAAATATAACGTTTCCGTCGTGGTGGTGCGCAGGGAATTTTTGGAGGAGAACCCGGATGTGGTAGCAAAATTCCTGGCAGGGCACGAGGCAGCTACGGAGGCAATCAATGAAAATAAGGAAAATGCCCTCTCTGTTATCAATGAGGAATTGAAAAGCGCGACCGGAAAAGCATTGGGCGAGGATATTATCGCGGAGTCATTTGAAAAGATTGGCGTAAGCGCGGAATTAAACCGGGAGTCTGTCCTTGATTTTGCGCAGGTTAGCATGGAACAGGGGTTTATTGATGAATTGCCGGATGAGGCTTCCTTGTTCGTAAAATAGGTTAGGAGTGGGACAATGGCTTTAGTGTTGGAGGGTTTGTGCAAGCGTTTTGGCAATAGTGAGAAAGATACGTTACATAAGATTGATTTGAAGGTGGAAACTGGGGAATTTGTTTGTATCGTGGGAACTTCCGGTTGTGGGAAGAGTACCTTGCTGAACTTGGTGGCGGGCCTAGAGCAGCCTACGCAAGGAAGGGTGCTGTTGGATGGGGAGGAGGTATCGAAGCCTGGGGCGGACCGTACGGTGATGTTCCAGGAACATGGGCTTTTCCCTTGGCTTTCTGTTATAGATAATGTGAAGTTTGGTATGCGGCTGGCAGGGCTGCCGAAGGAAGAGCAAGAAAAGAAGGCCCGGCATTATCTGGAAATGGTCAGGCTTTGGGATTACCGTGATTACCCAATCCATCAGATTTCCGGCGGGATGCGCCAGCGCACTGCTTTGGCGCGCTCCCTGACGATGGAGTCGAAGGTGCTTTTGATGGACGAGCCTTTTTCCGCATTGGACAAACAGACGTCGAACCGGCTGCGCGAGGAATTGCAGCGCATCTGGATGGAGACGAAGCAGACGATCCTTTTTATCACCCATAGCGTAGAGGAGGCTGTCTATCTTGCGGACCGTATCGTTGTATTTGCGCCGGACAGTGGGAAAGTGGCGGAGATTGTCACAGTAGGGCTGCCGCGCCCCAGGCATGTGTATGCGCCGGAATTTGTGGATTTGCGCCACAGAATCCTGGAAGAAGTCAGAGGGGAGGCGATATAATGGGGTTTTTGCTTTTTTTGGCTTTATTGGTTTTTGCATGGCAAGGGCTTTACTGGCTAGGCGTAGAGCTTTTGCAATGGTGGAAGCCTTATGCCTTGCCTTCCCCGTTGGGGGTAGCAAAGAGTTTCCTTGATTTGTGCCAGGATGGCAGGCTGTTTGAGGCTGCGGGGAATTCCCTGCTGCGGGGGATTGCCGGATATGCACTCGCCCTGGCAATCGGCATGGCGTTGGGGATAATTATCCATCAATCCAAGTATTTGCAGAAAAATTTAAAGCCTATGGTTTTAGGGGTACAGACATTGCCAAGCGTCTGTTGGGTTCCTTTTTCCATCCTGTGGTTTGGGCTGACAGACCAGGCGATTTTGTTTGTTGTAGTGATGGGATCAGCATTCAGCGTCGCTATATCTGTAGACAATGCCATCCAAAACGTACAGCCAATTTATACGAAGGCAGCGCTGACCTTGGGGGCTGACAAGAGGCAGCTCTATTTTTATGTGATTTTGCCGGCGTGCCTGCCAGAGCTGGTGGCGGGCATGAAACAAGGCTGGTCTTTTGCCTGGCGCGCGCTGATGGCGGGAGAGGTGATGACAACTTCTGTAGGGCTTGGGCAGACGCTTATCATGGGGCGTGACCTTGCCGATATCAACCAGGTCATGCTGGTAATGGTCGTGATTGTCCTGGCGGGCGTTATAATAGACAAGTGTTTCTTTTTGGCCATTGAGCGGCGTATTCTGCGCAAGCGCGGCCTCTTGTAAATTTTGGGGCGGTAGTATATAATAGGCAACAGGTTGTACTGGCAGGGAAGCCTGCAGCCCGGTATAACAGGATCATTTGCAGCAAGAAAAGGAGAATTATAATGGATAAAGTACGAACAAGATATGCGCCAAGCCCTACTGGCAAAATGCATGTTGGCAACCTGCGCTCTGCGCTGTATGAATTTTTGATAGCGAAGCATGCAGGCGGGGATTTTATGCTTAGGATAGAAGACACGGACCAGGAACGTTTTGTGGAGGGCGCCACAGACATTATATACCGCACGCTGGACAGTGCGGGGCTTAAGCATGACGAAGGGCCGGACAAGGACGGAGGGTATGGCCCCTATGTCCAGAGCGAGCGTATGAAGAGCGGGATTTATATGGAATATGCCAAGAAGCTTGTGGAGCGCGGCGAGGCATATTACTGTTTCTGTGAGAAGGAACGGCTCGACTCCCTCAAGACTGAGATTGTGGAGGGCAAGGAGATCATGATGTATGATAAGCATTGCCTTTTGCTGCCTAAGGAGGAAGTGGAGGCGAACTTAGCGTCAGGCAAGCCCTTTGTCATCCGGCAGAATATCCCCAATGAGGGGACGACAACGTTCCATGATGAATTGTATGGCGATATCAGCGTGGAAAATGCGGAATTGGATGATATGGTGCTGATTAAGTCGGATGGTTACCCAACCTATAACTTTGCAAATGTGGTGGACGACCATACGATGAATATCACCCATGTGGTGCGCGGCAATGAATACTTGTCTTCCGCGCCTAAGTACCAGCGGCTTTATGATGCGTTCGGCTGGGAGTCCCCAGTATACATCCACCTGCCGCTGATTACGGACGAGAACCATAAGAAATTGTCGAAACGCAGCGGCCATGCTTCATTTGAGGATTTGATAGGGCAAGGGTTTTTGACAGAGGCGGTCGTCAATTATATCGCGCTCCTGGGCTGGAGCCCGGAGGATAACCGGGAGATTTTTACTTTGGACGAGCTGATTAGGGAGTTTGATTACCATAGAATCAGTAAATCCCCGGCAGTTTTTGATATCGTGAAGCTGAAATGGATGAATGGGGAATACCTGAAAGCCATGGATTTTGACAAATTTTTTGAAATGGCTAAGCCATACCTCAAAGCAGCGCTTACGAAAGACTATGACTTAAAGAAGGTAGCGGCCATGGTTAAGACCAGGATAGAAGTTTTCCCGGACATCGCTGGGCATATTGATTTCTTTGAGGCAGTGCCGGAATATGATGTTTCCATGTATGCGCATAAGAAGATGAAGACCACGCCGGAGTCTTCTTTGGAAGTCCTGCGTGAGCTTTTGCCGATTTTGGAAGGGCAGACAGATTATTCCAATGATGCCTTGTATGGGACGCTTAGTAAATATGTAGCCGACAAGGGCTGCAAGAACGGCTATGTCATGTGGCCGGTGCGCACTGCGGTTTCCGGGAAGCAGATGACGCCGGGCGGCGCCACGGAGATTATGGAAGTCCTGGGTAAGGAGGAATCGCTTAAAAGGCTGCGCGCAGCGATTGTGAAATTGGAAGGGCAGGGAATATCCCTATGAGCTTAAACCCATCCCAAGCAGCGGCTGTTGGGCATACTTGTGGGCCTATGCTGGTGCTGGCAGGTCCGGGGTCAGGTAAGACCACGGTAATTACAGAGCGTACAAGGAACCTGATTGTCAACGAGGGCGTTGCGCCCTCGAATATCCTTGTCATTACATTTACTAAGGCGGCGGCGACGGAAATGAAGGAACGGTTTTGCCGTTTGATGGGAGATAAAAAATACCCCGTTACTTTCGGGACCTTCCATGCCGTCTTTTTTCAGATTTTGAAATATGCCTATGGATTCAACAGCGGAAATATTGCCAGGGAAGAGCAGCGGTTCCAATTCATGCGTGAGATTATCGGGCGCATGCGCCTAGAATATGAAGATGAAAAAGAATTTATTGGGGATTTGCTGGGAGAGATTAGCCTTGTAAAGAATACGGGGATTCCTTTGGAGCATTATTATCCCAGGAATTGTGCCAAGGAGGTTTTTGTGAAAATTTATCAGGCATATGACGATGCGATGCGCAGGCGGCGCCTGATAGATTTTGATGATATGTTGGTTTACTGTTACGAGCTGCTGGCGCAGCGAGAGGATATCCTTTCGGCCTGGCAGCGGAAATTCCAGCATATCCTGATTGATGAGTTCCAGGACATCAACAAAGTGCAGTTTGATATTATAAAAATGCTGGCGCTGCCGGAGAATAATTTGTTTGTAGTGGGGGATGACGATCAGTCCATTTATCGCTTCCGGGGGGCCAAGCCGGAACTGATGCTGGGGTTCGAGAGTGTGTACCCTCAGGCCAAGCGGGCGCTGTTAGACATTAATTACCGCTCGCCCGAAGAGATTGTGCGCGCTTCCCTGCGCTTGATTTCGCATAATACGCAGCGGTTTGAAAAGAAGATGAAATCATTTGCTGGCGTGGAAGGGGATAGGAAGCTTAGCGCTGAAGCGGGAGATAATCCCCAGGGTATGGGCGCTAATCGGCCTGCCCTGCCAAAGGGGCGGGTATGTTACCATACCTGGAACAGCCAGCAGGAAGAGGGCAAGGGGATTATTGAGCAGATTTTGCAGTCCTGCAAGGCCGGTTACGCATACAATGACTGCGCCGTATTGTTCCGTACGAACACGCAGCCGCGGATGTTTATGTCCCAGCTTATGGCATACAATATCCCATTCCGCACGCGTGATAATATCCCGAATCTGTATGAGCATTGGATTACCCGGGATATCCTGGCTTACATACGCCTTGCGCTTGGCAGCCGCAGCCGTAAAGACGTGCTGGGGATTATGAACCGCCCGAACCGATATATTACAAGGGAAAGCCTGGAAGAGGAGACAGTTGCTTTTGACGTGTGGGCAGATTATTTTTATGATAAGGACCAGCATTGGGTGGCGGAGCGTATTGAGCAGCTCGAAGCAGACTTGCGGGTTTTAAGCCGCCTGGGCCCATTTGCGGCGATAAATTATATCAGGATGGGTATCGGGTATGAAGGCTACTTGCTGGAGTATGCAAAATACCGGAGAATCAGCGAAGATAACCTGATAGACGTCCTAGATGAATTGCAGGATGGCGCCAGGGAATTTGCGGGCTATGATGCGTGGTTTGCGCATATGGAAGCCTATACGGAGGAGCTTTCGCAGCAGAAAAGGATGCAGGAATTGTCGGGGGACTGCGTATCGCTCTCCACATTCCACAGCGCGAAGGGGCTGGAATACCCGATTGTACATATCCTGGACGTGAATGAGGGCGTGGCACCCTATAAGAAAGCGGTGTTGGACGCGGACCTGCAGGAGGAGCGGAGGATGTTCTATGTAGGGGTTACACGTGCCCGGGAGAGCCTATTTATCCACAGCGTGAAGAAATATAACGGGAAGGATATGGAGCTTTCCAGGTTTTTGGGCGAGATGCAGGGCGAAGGGGCGGGGGAGTAAGGCATTGCCTGGACTGCACATAGGCTGCCATGTGCAATCCAGGCAATTTATAATAGAAAAATATGCGCACCCGTGCGAAAGGAAGATGTCACTGCGTGACCGCATTCGGCGCGGCAAAATATACAAGCCAATCCCTATGAATGGGGTTGGCTTGCACATTTTGTTCGGGGATGCAGGGCTGCTACACGTCTTCTAACAGCTCGTCCAGCTCGTCCCATTCGTCCCATTCTGCTTCGTCGAGGAGTTCCTCAAAACGGTCGGTCACTGCTTCAAGCTCTTCGTCGTCTTCAATATTCTCAAGGGAAGGGTTGCCATCTTCATCTTCAAAATAGCGGTAGATGAAGATTTCCGTCTCCTCCTCGTCTCCTTCGTCATCCGCTGGGGTCAGGACAATGTAATTCTGGTCCCCTAAGTCGAAGATTGTGAGGATCTGGCATTCCATTTCTGAGTTATCATCCAGGGTGAGGGTAACACGCAAATCTTCCATGTTGTCTTCCTCTGGCGCAGTTGCTGGTGTTGCGTTATGTTTATCTTTCATGGCAGGCACCTCGTCCTTTCTGTTGTTTATATGATTGCCTGAATGTAAAGTTCAGGCCGTTTCACAAGGTCAATGCATTCGCCGTTGGCAAGGCGCAGCAACGGGCGGGAACGGTGGATGGGGTTGTTCATGATTACAGTCCCGGTATTGCCGTCGCTTAACAATACCGTATTGCCCATATAGGTATCAAGAATGCGCGTCATGAAGGTGATAATATATTCTATGTCATATTTTTCTAACCCTTCCCGCTCAAAAGTGGCAATGACTTCATAAGGGCAGTAGCCTTTGCGGTATGGGCGGTTGGAGGTCATGGCGTCATAAACGTCGGCAATGGCAATGATTTTGGCGAAGTCAGGTATCTCGCTGTCCGTTAGCCTCGCTGGATAGCCGCTGCCATCGCACCTCTCATGATGCATAAGCGCAGCCTGCCGGATGCGATCGTCCAAGTCTTGGCCAGCAAGGACCTCAGCGCCGTTTGCAGCGTGTTTTTTCACCTCTTCGTATTCTTTGGGGGTAAGGGCAGCCGGCTTTAAGAGGATATTGGGGTCGATGGTACATTTCCCAATATCATGGAGAAGCCCTGCAAGCGTCAGCACATCTAGGTCTTCCTCTGAGAGTTCTAACCATTCTCCTAACATGCGGCTAATCAGGGCGACATTGATGCTGTGTGCAAAAGTGGTGTCATCAATCTGGCGCATATTGTGGAGCATGTCAAATACGGAGAGTGAGGTTAGTCGGTCGGCATACAGGGTGCTTACCTGATTGATGAGCGCTCTGGCTTCTACCGGGATATTTTTATTCAGAAGATCATCAAAAGAAGATTCTAGATAGCGGGATTTTTTATCGTAATCCGCTTTGAAGGTATGGAATTCTTCACTCATCCGTACTTTTTGGGAGTAGGATTTGGGGGCGTCCGGCTGGGACGCGCCTGCGTCCTCCGCTATATTGGCGGGATCTTCAATATTCACCCATTCAATTCCATAAAATTCCAGGCGGGATATCTGCTGTGCAGTAAGTAGCGTCTGTGCGGAAATTATCATCTGTCCGGTCTTTGTATATACAGGCGTCGCGGTGTAAGAGCCTGTCTGTATGTCTTTTAGAGCTGTTTTGATCATATGGGTTTCCTCGTTTCTTTAGAGTAGATTGTCGTAACTGTTCGTCTCCCGAGTTACAGATCCTTTTCCTATAGGATATCATAAATGGGAAAAAAATTCCACTGTTATACAGACAAATGTTAAAATTCCCTTTCCAAAACTTATGTGAGTTGTTATAATAGAAAGCAGGAAACAGGAAACAGAGAATATGAGACAGCATAGGAGGAGCATATGAATTTTCAAATCTGTACCGGAATCCAGGAGCATGCAGGCGTGTCGCGGCAGGGCGATGTGATTTCCTTTTCTGTCCAGGCGCCGCAGGATGCTAAATGTAAACTGGTGTTATATCCTAGAAACAATGGAACGGTTGTGAAAATTCCTATGAAAGCGGACGAAAGCAGGAATACTCTGTATACTGTGGGGTTACAGGGGCTGGATTGGGAGAATTATGATTATAATTTTGAAGTGAATGCCAGGGAATTGACGGATCAGTATGCACGCAGGATTGCGGGCCGGGAAATCTGGGGGGATGAAAGGCGCGTGCCATTGTCCTGGCAGGCGGAGCCGTTTGTGCCGCAGCGGGAAAAGGTGCGTAAGGCGGAGGAAGAAGCGCAGCGTACAGGCGCTGTGAAAATGCGCGGCAAGGATGGGGTTAAAATTAAAAGCTCTTTTTATTTTTCGGATTTTAAATGGAAAAAAGATAAATTCCCGCAGGTTCCCAAAGAGGATATGGTAGTTTATAAGCTGCATGCACGTGGGTTTTCTATGGGGATGCGTGGGAACAATGCCAAGAGAGGGAAGGTAGGGGCGATTGAGCATAGGCTTGACGATTTAAAACAGATGGGCATCACTACCTTACTTTTTATGCCATTATATGAATTTGAGGAATTTTTGCTGTTGGATGCAAACAAAGAGCAAAAGCAGCCTAAGGCGCAGTTGAATTACTGGGGCTACACGCAGGGCAGCTATTTTGCGCCCAAAGCGTCCTACCTTAGGGAGAATAACCCCGATGAGTTAAAGCATCTGATTTTGAAGATGCATCAGAGGGATATGGAGATTATACTGGAGTTCTATTTTTCCCAGAATGTAAATCCACTTTTTATTTTGAAGGTTCTGCGCTATTGGCGCGAAGAATACCATATAGATGGGTTCCGGATTATTGGCAGCCCACAAGGGGCGAGGCTGGCGGCATTGGATGACGGGCTATGTGGCTGTAAGCTGTTTTATGATGAGTTCCCCGAAGATTTCGCACAGGATAAACAACGGTTTGGGCCGGAATTGTTTGCCTATAACGATCGGTTCCTCTATGAGGCGCGCAAGTTATTAAACCATCAGGGCGGGAATATCTATGAGTTTGCCTGCCAGATGCGCAGGCAGCAGGCGCGGCAGGGTTTTGTGAATTTTATAGCGGAAAATAACGGATTTACCTTGTGGGACGTCTTTTCTTACGAGTATAAGCATAATGAATTAAATGAAGAAGATAACCTGGACGGGAACCCCTGGAACTTCAGCACGAACTGTGGGCAGGAAGGGTTTAGCCGCAAACGGCCAGTGCTGGATTTACGCAAACGCATGGTTAAGAATGCGTTGACGGTGCTGTTTTTCGCACAGGGGGTGCCTATGGTCTGGATGGGCGATGAATGCGGGAATTCCCAGAATGGGAACAATAATGCATATTGCCAGGATAATGAGGTTGGCTGGAAAGATTGGAAAAATAACATGACCAGCAGGCAGATTACGGATTATGTGCGGGAATTGGCAAGGCTGAGGAAGGAATTCCCGATGCTGCGCAGCCCCAACCCGTATCGGATGCTGGACTATGAGAACTTGGGCTGCCCGGATTTGTCCTATCACAGTGACGGCGGCTGGAAAATAGATTTTGATATGAACCGCAGCTTTGTCGGCATGTTTTATGCAGGGGAGTATGTGCATGCCAAGGAAAGTATTTATATTGCATATAACTTTCAGTATTCTACGCAGAAATTTGCCTTGCCGGGCAACATGGAGTGGAAATTACTGTTAGACACTTCCCAGGAACAGTCTGTGTTGGAAGAACCGAAGATGGTGGGAAGGGTGCAGGAGTATCGTGTGCGCGAACAGTCAGTATGCCTTTTGGCGGGCAAGCCTATTCGGGGAAAAGAGAAGGGGGCCAGGCAGGCGTAGATGGATAAGAAGCAGGAAAAATTTGGAATAAATGGATTTACTTTGAAATGCATTGCCATGGCCAGTATGCTGATTGACCATACGGGGGCGGTGCTGTTCCCACAATACTTGGTACTGAGGATGGTCGGCAGGCTCGCCTTCCCCATCTATTGTTTCCTTTTGGTGGAGGGGGCGATGCATACCAGGGATATCCGCAAATATGAGCTGCGGCTGTTTGTGTTTGCGCTGATTTCGGAGGTCCCATTCGACCTTGCGTTCCGCAGGGGCATTGATTGGAGCCATCAGAATGTATTCTTTACGCTTCTGATCGGGGTGGAGGCGATTGATGTGGCGATGCGATACAAGAATAAGTTAATTGAGGTTTTTATTTTTGCGGTTGCGATTGCATCAGCAGAGGTTTTGAATACGGACTATGGGGCGAAAGGCGTCGTGTTCATTGTATGCTATTATCTCTTGTACGAAAGGAAAATTGTCAAGCAGGCCATGTTTGCCGTGGAGAATTTTTTACTCTATGGGAGGGGCGTACAGATGTACGCTGCCTTGGCGACATTGCCTATGCTGCTTTACAATGGGAAAAAAGGACCTTCCCTGAAGTATGCTTTTTATGTGTTTTACCCGCTCCATTTATTAATTTTATATTTAATTACAGTATTTGCGTATTGATTTTTATGTGTATTGTGAGGTGAATTATGAAGGCTTGGCAGCATTTAAAGACCATCAACCATCATAAAATGCTGGTAATGCGCGGCTGTTTCCGTGTGGGCTTGTATAAGCAGGGGTTATTGCATGATTTGTCTAAGTATAGCCCTACCGAATTCCTGGTGGGGTGTAAATATTACCAGGGTAATTTAAGCCCTAACAATATTGAGCGGCTGGAAAAGGGTTATTCCCTGGCGTGGCTGCACCATAAAGGCAGGAATAAGCATCACCTGGAATATTGGATAGATTATGGCGTGGGGGAGAAAAAAGGGATTACGGGCATGAAAATGCCGTTAAAGTATGTGGTGGAGATGTTTATAGACCGCGTGTCAGCGTCTAAGAATTACCAAAAGGAAAAATATACAGACAGGAGCGCGCTTGAATATTATGAGCATGGCAGGGAACACCATGTCCTGCATGAGGACAGCAGGGAGCTGCTGGAAAAGCTTTTGCACATGTTGGCTGACAAGGGGGAGGAAGAGGTATTCCATTATATCAAACATGTGCTGCTCAAGCAGAAAGATTATGGTACGCCATACCAAAAACCAGCAATCCCTCCCGATCAGCGGAATTGATTCTGGTTTGGGTCATAATGGTAGTCAATTTTGCCAAGCTTTTGCGACAGTTCTTCTTTGGTAAAACCGGCGTTTTCACATAATTCTTCCAAAGTGGCGTGGTAATCCCTCAGGTAAGTGTTGACGACGCTAAGCAGCATAACCGGGTCTTTAGGGAAATTCATGG
>CATLBW010000094.1 GCA_949879775.1 uncultured Lachnospiraceae bacterium | reverse complement strand
TACATGGGCTGCTTAATGAGCACGGGCATAACGAGGGATGCCATGACGCACAACAGGAAAGCACAGGCCAAGAAGGCGGCCAGGAAGCGAAGCCGCAAAGCGCCGACAAAGAATGTTCCCAGGATGCGAAGCCGCAAAGCACAGGCCAAGAAGGCGGCCAGGATGCGCAGCCGCAAAGCACAGGAAATGGAAAGCACCAGAGGGAGCAGCAGGGACAATCCCAAGGCGGACATCACCGCAGCGGGCATCATCAATAAGTTGGAGGGAATTATTCGCCAACTATATAAATTCCGTTGACGAATGAAAATAGCCTGTATTATAATGAATCCGTATGGTAAATTCAGGACATAATAATAACGTGCAATTGAGAATGGAGGATGGCTATGAGTATTCAGGAATTTAAGCCGGTAAAGGAAGGTAAAGTTCGTGAGGTTTATGACAATGGGGACAACATTATTATCGTGGCAACAGACAGGATTTCTGCGTTTGACGTAATTTTAAAAAATAAAATTACGCAGAAAGGGGCAATTCTTACGCAGATGTCAAAGTTTTGGTTTGATTTCACCAAGGATATTGTGCAAAACCACATGCTTTCTACGGACGTTTCTGAAATGCCGGAGTTTTTCCAGAATAAGGATTATGATGGCAATAGCATGAAATGCCAAAAACTGGACATGCTTCCAGTGGAATGCATTGTGCGCGGTTATATCACTGGCAGCGGCTGGGAGAGCTATCAGAAGGATGGGACGGTCTGCGGCATTCAGCTTCCGGAAGGGCTTGAGGAGTCACAACAGCTTCCGGAGCCGATTTACACCCCAACCACGAAGGCGGACTTGGGGCTCCATGACGAGCATATCACCTTTGAAGATACAGTGGATATTTTAGAAAAGCTCCATCCGGGCAAGGGGGAGGAATATGCTAAGGCGATTAAGGGCTGTACCCTTAATTTATATAAGAAATGTGCGGAATATGCCAGGGATAGAGGGATTATCATTGCCGACACCAAATTTGAGTTTGGCTTGGACGAGCATGGGAACGTAGTCCTTGGGGATGAGATGCTTACGCCGGACAGCTCCCGGTTCTGGCCGCTTGAAGGCTATGCGCCTGGGAAATCACAGCCGTCCTTTGACAAACAGTTTGTGAGGGATTGGCTGAAAGCAAACCCAGACAGCGATTACCTTCTGCCAGAGGAAGTGGTGGGTAAGACTGTGGATAAATATAAAGAGGCATATGAACTGTTAACCGGCAAGAAATTTGAATAAGGCAGGCTGGAGAAAAATATGATTGACAGCAAGAAGGTTGCAGCTTTTGACAAACTGCATGAAGAATGCGGTGTTTTTGGTATGTATGATTTTGATGGGGATGATGTGGCGTCCACCATTTATTACGGCCTTTTCGCGTTACAGCACCGTGGGCAGGAGAGCTGCGGGATTGCAGTGAGTGAGACGGGCGGCCCGAAAGGGAAAGTTTCTTCTTATAAAGGGATGGGGCTTGTAAATGAAGTATTTGACGAAAAGAATTTAGGGGCCATGAAGGGGGACATCGGCGTTGGGCATGTCCGTTATTCCACGGCTGGCGCTTCCACCATGGAAAATGCCCAGCCCCTTGTGCTCAGCTATGTGAAGGGAACCCTTGCGCTTGCGCATAACGGCAACCTCATTAATGCGCATGAATTGCGCAAAGAACTGGAATATACCGGGGCGATATTCCAGACGACTATAGATTCTGAGGTGATTGCTTACCATATTGCCAGGGAACGGCTTGCGTCCAGGACAGTGGAAGAAGCGGTAAGGCGTGCGGCAGCGAAGTTAAAAGGAGCTTTTTCCTTGGTTATTATGAGTCCGCGCAAGCTTATCGGGGTAAGGGACCCATTTGGGTTCAAGCCCCTTTGCATTGGCAGGCGTGACAATGCTTATATGATTGCGTCTGAGACTTGTGCGCTAGAGACGGTTGGCGCTGAATATGTGCGTGACGTGCTCCCGGGAGAGGTGGTCACGATTACCCCGGAGGGCATATCTTCTGATATGGGTCTTTGCCAGCCCAAAGAGCAGGAAGCAAGGTGTATTTTTGAGTATATTTATTTTGCCAGGCCTGACAGCCATATTGACAGCGTCAGCGTCTACGCTGCACGGATTAAGGCGGGGCGGTTTTTGGCCATGGATTCGCCGGTGGAGGCGGATTTAGTGGTCGGGGTGCCGGAGTCCGGGAATGCGGCGGCGCTAGGGTATTCCATGGAATCGGGAATCCCCTATGGCACGGCCTTTGTAAAGAATGGTTATGTGGGACGGACTTTTATCAAGCCCAAGCAAAGCAGCCGCGAGTCCAGCGTGAGGGTTAAGCTGAATGTGTTGGCGGAGTCTGTGCGCGAAAAGCGGGTGGTTATGATTGATGATTCCATTGTCCGCGGGACGACTTCTGACCGTATTGTGCGTATGCTGCGGGACGCAGGGGCGACGGAAGTTCATGTGAGGATTTCCTCGCCTCCGTTTTTGTGGCCCTGCTATTTTGGCACAGACATCCCTGAGTGTGGGCAGCTTATTGCCTATAACCGGTCAGTGGATGATATCTGTAAGATGATTGGAGCGGACAGCCTGGGATACCTGGATATCGGGCGTTTGCACGAGATGGCGGAAGGGCTGCCTATCTGTAAAGGGTGCTTTACAGGGACTTATCCCATGGAGCCGCCCACGGAAGATATCAGAGGGGACTTTGAGCGATAGGAAGCGCGCGGGCCATTGCCATAGAGGCAAATGGCAGCATCTGCTGGAATGTCTGTGGCTTGGGCCCTTAGGGGACTGTTCAGAAATAGTTGCAATATCATATAAAATTGGATTGGATGGCGCCTTATGCGCCGCGAGAAAGGAGCATTTTATGTCAACAGACAGATACAACAGCCCATTGTCTGAGCGTTACGCAAGCAAAGAAATGCAGTATATTTTTTCGCCGGATATGAAATTTTGTACCTGGAGGAAGCTGTGGATTGCCCTTGCAGAGACGGAGATGGAGCTTGGGCTTAGTGAGAATGGGAAGCCTGTAATTACGCAGGAGCAGATTGATGAGCTTAAAAGCCATGTAAATGACATTAATTATGATGTGGCAAAAGAGCGGGAAAAACAGGTGCGCCATGATGTCATGAGCCATGTCTATGCATACGGGCAGCAGTGCCCCAAGGCGGCAGGCATCATCCATTTGGGGGCCACTTCCTGTTATGTGGGCGACAATACGGACATCATTGTGATGGATGAAGCGTTAAAGCTGGTGCGCAGGAAGCTGGTAAATGTGATTGCTAAGCTGGCGAAGTTTGCAGATACATACAAGGATTTGCCAACGCTGGCATTTACGCATTTCCAGCCTGCGCAGCCTACCACGGTGGGCAAACGGGCGACCTTGTGGCTGCAGGAATTCCTTATGGACCTCGAGGACTTGCAATATGTGATGGGAAGCCTAAAGCTTCTTGGCTCTAAGGGGACTACGGGGACGCAGGCGAGCTTCCAGGAATTATTTGCCGGGGACCAGGAGACGATTGACAAGATTGACCCCATGATTGCGGCGAAGATGGGCTTTGCGGAGTGCTATGCTGTGTCCGGGCAGACGTATTCCAGGAAAGTGGATACCAGGGTGCTCAATGTCCTTGCCGGCATTGCGGCAAGCGCACATAAAATGTCAAATGACATTCGCCTTTTGCAGCATTTGAAGGAAGTGGAAGAGCCGTTTGAGAAGGACCAGATTGGCTCCTCGGCAATGGCTTATAAGCGCAACCCCATGCGCAGCGAGCGTATCGCTTCCTTGGCGCGTTATGTGATGGTAGACGCCCTGAACCCGGCGATTACCTCGGCAACACAGTGGTTTGAGCGGACGTTGGATGATTCCGCGAACAAGCGCCTTTCGATACCGGAAGGGTTTTTGGCAGTGGATGGTATTTTGGATTTGTGCCTTAATGTGGTGGACGGCCTGGTCGTGTATGACAAAGTAATCCGTAAGCACATGATGGCGGAGCTGCCGTTTATGGCGACAGAGAATATTATGATGGATGCAGTGAAAAATGGCGGCAACCGCCAGGAGATGCATGAGAAGATACGCCAGTTATCCATGGAGGCAGGGAAAAACGTTAAAGTGGAGGGCAGGGACAACAACCTTCTGGAGCTGATTGCGCAAGACCCATCCTTCAATCTGTCGCTGGATGAATTGGAAAAGTCTATGGAGCCATCTAAATATGTAGGGCGTGCGCCCATACAGGTTGAGAAGTTTTTGGCCCAGGCAGTCAACCCGGTATTGGAAGAGAACCGGGATATCCTGGGCATGGTTGCGAAGATAAATGTTTAGGAATTTATGAAACCAAAGCATACTCCCTTGCATAAACATCCCATTTATTGCAAATACTAATCATAAAATCACACTTCGTGAAAGGAGATTGTTATGAGTTTGTGTTTGAAAATTACGGATGTCCATGCAAGGGAGATTTTAGATTCCAGGGGAAATCCCACCGTGGAAGCGGATGTGACGGTGGAGACGACCAGCACAGGCAAGAAGACCACAGGGCGCGCTGCCGTCCCTTCCGGGGCGTCCACCGGGCAGTTTGAGGCGGTAGAGCTTCGGGACGGGGAGCCAAGGTATTTCGGGCTGGGCGTGCAGAATGCCGTGAAGCATGTGAATGACAAGATTGCTAAAGCCCTGATAGGGAAGAATGCCCTCAACCAGGTGGAGGTTGACCGCTGCATGATTGCAGAAGATGGCACGGATGACAAGATTAACCTGGGGGCGAACGCCATGCTCAGCGTTTCCCTGGCGACGGCAAGGGCGGCGGCTAAGGCGATGGAGCTTCCGTTATACCAATACCTGGGCGGCACGAATGCCAAAAGGATGCCGGTGCCCATGATGAACATTTTGAATGGGGGGCGCCATGCGGACAATACTGTGGATTTCCAGGAATTTATGATTATGCCTGTGGGGGCTAAGAGCTTTCGCGAGGCGCTGCGCATGTGCGCGGAAGTCTATCACAATTTAAAGAAAATTTGTGAAAAAGAAGGGCTTTCCACGGCAGTGGGAGATGAAGGCGGCTTCGCCCCGGACCTGCCGGATGCCGTTGCCGTCCTGGATTTGATTATGGAGGCGGTAAGGGCTTCAGGCTATGTGCCAGGAGAAGATTTTAAGATTGCCCTGGATGCGGCGGCAAGCGAGCTGTATGACGCGAAGACGGGGTTATACCATTTCCCAGGGGAATCAAAGCTGAAAGGAGAGAAGGTTGCCCGCAATACAGAAGAATTGATTGCGTATTATGAGGCCCTGATTGAGAAATTCCCCATCATTTCCATTGAAGATGGCCTGGACGAAGAAGATTGGGATGGCTGGCAGGCGATGACGAAGCGGCTCGGCGAGCGCATCCAATTGGTAGGGGACGATTTGTTTGTGACGAACACGAAGCGCCTGGACGCAGGCATTAAGTTGCAGACGGCAAATGCTATATTGGTGAAAGTAAACCAGATTGGCACGCTGACGGAAGCCATGGAGGCAATTGAGACAGCGCAGGGAAACGCCTACCGGGCCGTGGTTTCCCACCGTTCCGGCGAAACGGAAGATACTTTTATCGCAGACTTGGCAGTGGCGGTGAATGCCGGGCAGATTAAGACTGGCGCCCCCTGCCGCGCAGAACGCACAGCCAAATACAACCAGCTTTTGCGCATTGAGGAACAACTTGGCATAGTGGCTGAGTACAAGAACCCATTCAATAAATTTTAGGGAGCCGTGCAGGGAGCTGCCGCATAAGGGCAAGGCATTATTAAGCGACAGCGCCCTGCAAAAAAACCTTGAAAATTTAACCAAGTTGTGATATGATAAGAAAAGTTATGAGCAGGATGTGATTCAGGAGGTAGGTTGAAAGTGGAAGTATTGAAGATAGTGTTAATGGTAGTTTTAGCGATAATCAGTATTGTGCTGACGGTAGTTGTTTTGATGCAGGAAGGGAAATCAGCAGGGCTTGGGGCTATCAGTGGCGCGGCGGATACATACTGGGGCAAGAACAAGGGACGCTCCATGGAAGGGCGCCTGGTGATGGCAACCAAGATTATGGTGGCGTTGTTCCTGGTGATTGCAGCCGTATTGAATATTGGAAGCTTTTAGCAATCAAGAGACTGTCGGTCATCCGGCAGTCTCTTTTTAGATATACAGGAGAAATTTATGGAAAAAGAATTATTGGACAGCAGAAAAAAAATGATTTATGAATTTATGTGCAGCGACCTTTACGTCCCCATGAAAATAAAGGAGCTTGCGATGATCCTCGATGTGCCGCGTGAGGAGCGCGCCGCTTTAGAGGAAGTGTTGGAGGCGCTCTTGGCGGAAGGCAAGGTTGAATGCTCTAAGCGCGGGAAATATGTTAAGTCTGAGGGGAATTCCCTTACGGGCATATTCATAGGAAATGCCAGGGGATTTGGCTTTGTGGAAGTGGAAGGGGAACCGGAAGATATATTTATCCCTGAATCCCTGACGAATGGGGCCATGCATGGGGACCTTGTCCAAGTGGCTTTGCAGGACGGTAAAACTTCTCTCGGGAAGCGCAGGGAAGGCGCCGTGGTAAAGGTTTTGCAAAGGGGAGCTGTCCGGGTGGTAGGCACATTCCAGAAAAACAAGAATTTCGGTTTTATTATCCCGGACAATGTAAAGCTTGGGCAGGATATCTATATCCCGCTGGAACATTCACTGGGGGCGGTAGATGGGCACAAGGTAGTGGCGGAAATCACAGATTATGGGAATGAGCGCAAGAAGCCGGAAGGGAAGGTCTTAGAGATTATCGGGCATGTCAACGACCCGGGCACGGATATCATGTCCATTGTAAAAGGGTTTGATTTGCCGACAGAATTCCCGCAAAAGGTCCTCAAACAAGCAGAGAATGTCGGAAAGCCGGTAAGCGGGGCGGATATGGCAGGCAGGAAAGATGTGCGGGACTGGCAGATGGTAACCATAGACGGTGAGGACGCTAAGGATTTGGACGACGCCGTGTCCCTGACAAAAGAGGGAGAGAATTACCGGTTGGGCGTGCATATCGCGGACGTCGCCAACTATGTGCAGGAACACAGCGCCTTAGACGTGGAGGCGTTTGAGAGGGGCACAAGCGTTTATCTGGTAGACAGGGTAATCCCCATGCTGCCGCATCATCTGTCTAATGGCATCTGTTCCTTGAATGCCGGGGAGGACAGGCTTGCCTTGAGCTGCATTATGCTGATTAACAAAGAGGGGACGGTCATAGAGCATGAGATTGCGGAGACTGTCGTATGTGTGGATTGCAGGATGAGTTATACCAGCGTGCGCAAAATCCTCAAAGACAAGGATAGTGACGAGCGGGAAAAATACAAAGCGCTCGTGCCCATGTTTGAGCTGATGGAAGGGCTGTCAGCCGTTTTGCGTGAAAAACGCAGGAAACGCGGCTCGATTGATTTTGATTTCCCAGAGTCAAAGATTGTTTTAGACAGCCAGGGAAGGCCGCTGGAAATCAAGCCGTATGAGCGTAACGTGGCGACGCGCATGATTGAAGATTTCATGCTTGTGGCAAACGAGACGGTAGCGCAGGATTTCTTCTGGCAGGAAATCCCATTCGTATACCGTACGCATGATACGCCAGATCCCGAAAAAATCCGCAAATTAGCGACGTTCATCAACAATTTTGGCTATTCCATTAAGGTTGGGCAGGAAGAGGTACACCCTAAGGAGATTCAGAAGTTATTGGAGAAGGTGGAGGATACGCCGCAAGAAGCTTTAATCAGCCGCCTGACGCTGCGTTCCATGAAGCAGGCAAAGTATACGGTGCAGTGTACCGGGCATTTTGGGCTTGCCGCCCGTTATTACTGCCACTTCACTTCGCCAATCCGTCGTTACCCGGACTTGCAGATCCATCGTATCATTAAGGAGACGCTGCGTGGGAGGATGAATGGCAAGCGGATAGGACATTATGAGAAAATACTGCCGGAAGCGGCGGCGCAGTCCAGCGCTAGGGAACGCCGGGCGGAGGAGGCTGAACGGGAGGCTGACAAGCTGAAAAAAGTAGAGTATATGGCAGAGCATATCGGTGAAGTGTTTGAAGGCGTCATTTCCAGCGTAACGTCGTGGGGCATGTATGTGGAATTGCCCAATACGGTCGAGGGGATGGTGCATGTAAATAACCTCACAGACGATTATTACCATTTTAACGAAGAGACGTATGAATTGGTGGGGGAGACGACAGGCAAAGTTTATAAGCTGGGGCAGGCCATCCAAGTCTTAATGGCGGACGCCGATACATTTATGAAGACCATTGATTTTATCCTGCCGGAAAGCGCGGAGGAATTCGGCGTCGACGTTCCGGCGGAGGATATTGGCAGGTATCGCGCCCAATGACCCTGGGGAGGCCGCGTTTAAGCGCATTGAAGCAGAAAGGAATGGAAATGGGGAAAGAGAGCGTAAAATTGATTGCCAATAATAAAAAGGCATTCCATGATTACTTTATTGAGGATAAATTTGAAGCAGGCATCAGCCTGGCGGGGACTGAGGTGAAATCGCTGCGCATGGGCAAATGCTCGATCAAGGAGTCTTTTATCCGCATTGAAAACGGCGAGGTTATTATCTATGGCATGCACATCAGCCCCTATGAGAAGGGCAATATTTTCAACAAAGACCCGCTGCGCCCAAGGAAGCTTTTGATGCATAAGTATGAGATTAACAAGGCGGAGGGGAAGATGACGGCCAAAGGGTATACGATTGTGCCATTGCAGGTCTATTTTAAGGGCAGCCTGGTAAAGGTGGAGATTGCGCTTGCCCGGGGCAAAAAGCTCTATGACAAACGGCAGGACATTGCCAAGAAAGATATGCGCAGGGAGTCGGAGAGGGAATTCAAAGTCAAAAATTTATATTGACAGGGGAGATAAAAGTTGTTAGAATAAAGTATTGCTGGACAGCAGCATTTTAACCAGGGGTTGTACTGGTTTCGACGGGGGTTGTGCAGCTATGGAAGCCATTGGCGGCTCCCGACCGCCTGACAACGGGAACAATAAATATAAACGCTGAAGACAATTTAGCATACGCTGCCTAGTTGCAGCAGTCGGCCTTAGGCCACCCACAGCCTGAGATCCCGGCTTCGACTATGTGGGAAACGACATACGCAAAGCTTTGCGCGTGTGGGCGTACGATGAAGCTACTGAAACCATCAGCCTGTCATTAGGCGGCTGGCGGAGGGAATGATAAAATAATGACTGTAATGGGAGATGCCATAGTGAATTGACTTTCGGACAGGGGTTCGATTCCCCTCAGCTCCATAGCCCAGAGATGCCGTAATTGTGGATTTATAAATGAGATTCACAATTACGGTATTTTTATGTGGAAAATTTTGCTTGGAAAGCAAATGGTTTACATGGACGGCAAAAGAGCGTGCTGGCTCTTTTACCTTTTTTTGGGAAAAAGGACAAAAATGATTGACATCAGGGACATTTTCATAGAGAATAAAATAAGGGCGTTTTTTGCCTGTTTTGCAACAAAGCGAGGGAATACAAAAAGAAGCGAGGGCACGGAGGATGGGAATTGGAATGACAAAAAATAAACTAGTAAAATCACTTTCAGAATTGAAAGAGTGCAATTATTCAGCAAGCCCGGAATTGAATGGCATATATCAGAGGCTGCTCAATAGCAGACGGCAGTTTGTGGGGATTCTTGAGAAAAATATTAAGTCAGTCATGCAAATCAGTTCTCTTGACCTGACATTGCAGCATGAGACAGAGAAAATCCTTGAAATATCCCGTAATGTGGCAAGGGCGACAGAAGTTATTTTTGGGACCAATGGGGTGAATGCGTCGGAGGGCGTTAATTCATTGGAGGAGCTTACGAACACGATTATCAAAATTTCCGGCGACACGGATGAGGTATATCGTAAAATTGAGAATGGGCAGGAAGAGCTGACAGCAATCCGAGGCCTTTCTTCCCAGGCGATAGACGTGTCTACGGAGATGCGCACGGATATGGATGAGCTTCTTGAGGTAATCAACAATATGAATGACGTCATTGCGGAGATTGAGTCCATTTCACGGCAGACGAACCTGCTGGCTTTGAACGCCGCAATTGAGGCGGCGCGGGCAGGTGAGGCCGGAAGGGGGTTTGCCGTCGTTGCGGATGAGATACGTTCATTGGCTGAGGAGACGCAGAGGATGACCGGCAATATGGCGCAGTTTGTGGATGGGATTCGCGACGCGTCCCAGAAGACTGCCGGCAGTACCACGAACACCATAGAAGCATTGGAGAGCATGACGGAGAAGATTAAGAATGCCTGGGAGATAAATGATGAAAACCAGAAACATGTTTCTGGGGTCAATGAAGCGGTTACTTCCCTGGCGGCGGTCAGCGAGGAGCTTAGCAGCACTATGACGGAGATGGAGAACCAGCTTCGCAGCAGCACGGAGTTCATGCGCGAGATTGGGACGGAATTGACAGAGGCGGCTAGGCCGGTGGTAGAGATTGAAGGGACGCTGGATACGATGGCAAAGGCTATGGGCGTTATGGCGAAAGACCCGTTTTTCCATCTGGAAAATGAGGAGTTTGCATCTTATGTGGAGAATGCAATCACAGCGCACCAGGTTTGGATTGGCAATCTGGAGAAGATGGTGAAAGAACATGTGATCGTGCCGCTCCAACTGGATTCCACCAAATGCGGGTTTGGGCATTTCTATTATGCCATGACGCCTGATATAGAGGAAGTCCTGCCAATTTGGGACGCGCTTGGGCAGAAGCACCAGAGGTTCCATGGGTTTGGCAAAGAGGCTATACAGGCATTGTTTGATGAGGATTATGCGAAAGCAGAGCAGATTTGCAGGGAAGCAAAAGACTTTTCCCAGGAACTGATTGCAGATATGAGGCAGGTATTAAGGATTATGCGCTAGGTTTGGCTTGCCGATCAGGAGAAAGAAATGAGTGGAACGAAGACAATTGTGGACGGGTTTGTGTTCATGGATAAAAAGGCGGCGCAGAAAGCATTTCAGGAGGAAGAAGGCATACAATATGTGAAAGGCCGGCTGGATATGGGCAACCCCCGGATGGTTTTGCAGATGTACCGGAAGTTATTGAAGGAGCGTGTATTTGAGACGCCGGTAGGTTTGCTGTATTTGAAGGAGCTTCAAAGTTACCTCCTGGCAGCCCCGGGGCTGGACAACGAGGATATAGAGGCAATTCCCGTTTATGGGGTACAGGAAAAGATGGTACATAACGCCAGTGGGCATAAAGGGCCGCAGCAGGATGTGAAGCAGCAACCAGCGCAGGAAGAAATAAAGCCCATGACGCCGCAGGCAGCGGCAAGGCAGCAGGAGACGTTGGAATGGTATGCCCAAAAGCTGGAGGAATCGCGGCAGAAAGAACGCCTTGCGGAGTATCGCAGGAGCCGCGCGGAAGAGCGGACAAAGGAGAGCAGGAAGTGCCTGCGCCTAAGCTTGCTGGTAAGCCTGTTTTTTGTGCTTGTGGCAGTTGGGTTCGGCATTGTCACTATCACGGACAGCCATCCCAACATCCTCAACTATGAGAATAAGGTTATCGAGAAATACCAGGATTGGGAACAAGATTTGCAGAACCGCGAGGAAGCCCTCAAAGAGAAAGGACAGGGGGGACAATAAGCAGTATAACTTCATATTTTCACAAAAACAACATAAATGTGTGCTATGGTCTATGGAAAGGACAGGTTTATGTTGTTTTTTATCTTATAGGAAAGACCCTGCCACGCTAACGCGTGAAAGTGCCTTTCCTATAAGATAAAAACAATATGCGCACTCGCACAAGAGGAAAATATTGCTTCGCAATTGTGCTCGGCGCAGCAAATCGTCCAAGTTTCTCAAGAATGAGGGATTTAGGGAGCTGAGGCGGACTTGTCCGCTTTGTTCTCTTATAGGAAATAC
>CATLBW010000093.1 GCA_949879775.1 uncultured Lachnospiraceae bacterium | reverse complement strand
TTATTGACGGATGTTAGAAATCCAAAAAAGCCTGTGCCATACCAACTGCTTCCCTTATTATAATAAAATAAGTGCAGATGTCAGAGTTAATTACTCTCTGACTACTACACTTTTATGGTACTAAAAAAGCCGACTGGCTGTTTCGTAAAGCTACACCAATCGGCTATGTAAAAGTCTATTCTGTTTTATTCTCTGCCTTATCTGCTCTTACATGATAAAACTTCCCTTATTCTCTCTGTATCCCATTTTTCTGGGAACAATACCGCCATAATATGAAACGCATCCATCAGCCCTGCAATATACGCATGAGTTCCGTATTCAAAATCCTGCTTTTCCCTGCAATCTATAAGATGTTGGCAAACTTCCCTCTGTTTCTCCGTCAAATCAAGCTGGTTAAAGGCATCCTCCGCATATCCCTCATCCTTACTGTCTTTTTGATAACTGGCATCAGCCTGTAACAGTTTCAATACAGATTCGTCTTTCAGTTTCTCTACTGCAATTTTCACCAGTTCTTTAAATTCCTTATCGCACATCACTTCCCCCTGCCAGTTCTACTCTTAATTTTTTTATAGGTGCATGGATAACCTTAAAAATAAGTTCGTCAACGCAGTCTGTATATCTGCCCTGCTGAATGAGCTGGTTTTTCAGCTCAACAAGGCTATGTAATAAAATGCTCCGTTCCCCACTATCCACATACAAATGGTTTTTCTTTTCTCTCATAAACAACACCAACCTTTTTTGATTTCATTATATAGACAAATGGCAGAATGTTCAAAGCTACAAATTGGGTCAAAAAAATAAGCGTACCACTATTTCTAATGATACGCTTATGATTATTTAGATATAAACATCAACGGTCAAATCTTCCCATTGATTTTTTCTAAGATAGCCGCCACTCGCTCTGCGGAAAGCCTGTGCTTCCTCAAAACTTATGGTAAAAGTCCAAAATGGTTTTCGCCTATCTTTGTGATATAGCCGCCTGTGCTGCCGCCAATCTTGCAATCGGCACACGGAACGGAGAACAAGAAACGTAATCCAATCCAATCTTATGGCAGAACTCTACGGAGGAAGGATCTCCGCCATGCTCACCGCAGATTCCAACGTGAAGCGCTGGATTCACTGGCTTACCTAACTTGATTGCCATCTCCATAAGTTTCCCTACACCTGTCTGGTCAAGCTTTGCAAACGGGTCATTCTCAAAAATCTTCGCATCATAATATGCATTCAAGAACTTGCCTGCATCGTCACGTGAGAAGCCAAACGTCATCTGTGTCAAGTCGTTCGTACCGAAGCAGAAGAAATCAGCTTCCTTGGCAATCTCATCTGCCGTCAGGGCGGCCCTCGGGATCTCGATCATCGTACCTACTTCATACTCTAAATCAGCGCCTGCAGCAGCAATCTCTGCGTCGGCAGTCTCAGCAACTACTTTCTTAACAAACTTCAACTCTTTGATATCGCCAATCAGCGGAATCATAATTTCCGGCTTGAGTGCCCAGTCAGCATGTGCTTTCTTAACATTGATTGCCGCACGGATAACTGCGCTTGTCTGCATTTTGGCAATCTCAGGGTAGGTAACTGCCAGACGGCATCCGCGATGCCCCATCATCGGATTGAACTCATGCAGGGAATCAATCAATGCCTTGATGCTCTCTACAGATTTACCCTGGGCATCTGCCAATTTCTTGATATCTGCCTCCTCTGTAGGAACAAACTCATGCAATGGCGGGTCAAGGAAACGGATGGTAACCGGGTTCCCCTCCAAAGCCTCATATAATTTTTCAAAATCACACTGCTGGTAAGGAAGGATTTTTGCCAATGCTTCTTCTCGTTTTTCAACGGTGTCTGCACAAATCATCTCACGGAACGCCGCGATTCTGTCTTCCTCAAAGAACATATGCTCTGTACGGCAAAGACCAATGCCCTCTGCTCCCAACTCACGCGCTTTCTTCGCATCTGCCGGCGTATCTGCATTGGTACGGACTTTCAATGTCCTAAATTTGTCAGCCCAGCCCATAATCCTTCCAAATTCGCCAGCGATGGTTGCATCAACAGTGGGGATTAAGCCATCATAAATATTACCTGTCGTACCGTCAATGGAAATCGGGTCTCCTTCATGGTATTCTTTGCCTGCCAAAGTGAATTTCTTATTTTCTTCATCCATGGCAATGTCCCCACAGCCAGATACGCAGCACTCTCCCATGCCGCGGGCAACAACGGCCGCGTGGCTCGTCATGCCGCCGCGTACTGTCAGGATACCCTGTGCCGCCTTCATGCCGGTAATGTCTTCCGGTGAAGTCTCAAGGCGTACCAACACAACCTTCTCGCCTTTCTCTGCCCATGCCACAGCATCATCTGCCGTAAATACAATCTTGCCGCAGGCAGCTCCGGGGGAAGCTCCCAACCCTTTGCCAACCGGGGTCGCTGCATGCAGCGCATGAGCGTCAAACTGAGGATGCAGCAAGGTGTCTAAGTTACGCGGCTCAATCATAGCAACAGCTTCTTCCTCGCTCCTCATGCCCTCATCTACTAAATCACAAGCAATCTTCAATGCAGCCTGCGCTGTCCTCTTACCGTTACGCGTCTGCAGCATATAGAGCTTCCCATGCTCAACCGTAAACTCCATATCCTGCATATCCCTATAATGGTTCTCAAGCGTCTCGCAGACCTCTTTGAACTGTTTAAACGCTTCCGGGAATTTCTCTTCCATCTGTGCAATCGGCATCGGGGTACGCACGCCTGCAACCACGTCTTCGCCCTGTGCATTCGTCAAGAATTCACCCATCAGCTTGCGCTCGCCAGTGGCTGGGTCGCGCGTAAAGGCAACGCCTGTCCCACAGTCATCACCCATATTACCAAACGCCATGCTCTGAACATTCACCGCAGTACCCCAGGAATATGGGATATCGTTGTCACGCCGGTATACATTTGCACGAGGGTTGTCCCAGGAACGGAATACCGCTTTCACTGCCCCCATAAGCTGTTCCTTGGGGTCGTCCGGGAAATCCTCACCAATCTTCTCTTTATATTCAGCCTTAAATTGTGATGCCAGCTCCTTCAGGTCGTCTGCCGTAAGATCTACATCCTGGGTCACACCCCTGTCAGCCTTCATCTTATCAATCAGCTCTTCAAAATATTTCTTGCCTACTTCCATAACTACATCGGAATACATCTGGATAAATCTCCTGTAGCAGTCCCATGCCCAGCGCGGGTTCCCAGATTTCTCAGCAATTACATTTACTACCGTCTCATTCAGACCCAGATTCAAGATGGTGTCCATCATACCAGGCATGGAAGCTCTTGCACCGGAACGGACAGATACCAAAAGCGGATTCTCATGATCCCCAAACTTCTTGCCTGTAATTTCTTCCATCTTACCAATATACTCGCTAATCTGTCCCTGGATCTCCTCGTTAATCTGACGTCCATCCTCATAATACTGAGTACAAGCCTCAGTCGTGATTGTAAAACCCTGTGGCACCGGAAGACCTAAACTGGTCATTTCAGCAAGGTTCGCGCCTTTGCCTCCAAGAAGTTCACGCATGCTTGCATTGCCTTCTTTGAAGAGATAAACCCATTTGTTTGCCATTTGAATTCCTCCTATACAACTTTTCATAATTGAATGTTCCCTGTCTGCCTAAGCACACACATTTATTGTAACATACTTTTGCCGCTTGGCAATATTTTTTTCCAGATTTTTCTATAAAGTTGCCAACAACCTTGCCCGTCCCCAAACTCTAGCCCCGGCAAAGGCATGGCCTCGTTGCCCAAAACCTTTCAGGCTTCATAATTTTGCTGCGCAGCAAGCTGACGGGGTATCAACCTTACTGCGCAGCAGGGCTTCGGGGTATTCGCCCCTCCAAAAGGCTTATCCCCTCTTCTGTGCAGAGCAGGTAAGCCTCGCGGCAGCCTGCATTCTATTACGACCCATGTTTACATACGCCGCCAGCGCCGTCAAATATCTATGCATACCAACAGGGCGCTTAACATGTCTATTTCCCTCATTGCCCGCGGGAATAAAATTCCTAAACCTCTTTAAAACTCAAACTTATCCGCAAAATACGCTTCCAAATCCTTAATCTTAATGCGCTCCTGTTCCATACTGTCACGGTCACGCACAGTTACCGCGCCATCATCCTCAGATTCAAAATCGTATGTAACGCAGAACGGCGTGCCAATTTCATCCTGCCTGCGGTAACGCTTGCCGATATTGCCCCTGTCATCAAACTCGCAGTTATATTTCCTGGACAGTTGCCCGTAAATCTTTTGGGCGCCCTCATTCAGCTTCTTAGAGAGTGGCAAAACACCAATCTTCACCGGAGCCAACGCCGGGTGGAAATGGAGCACGGTACGCATATCAGGCTTCTCCTGCGTGCCGATATTCTCCTCATCATAAGCGGCGCATAAAAATGCCAGCACTACGCGGTCAGCCCCCAATGACGGCTCAATGACATAGGGGATATACTTTTCCTTCTTCTCATCATCAAAGTAACTCATATCCTGCCCTGACGTATTCTGGTGCTGGGTCAGGTCATAATCCGTACGGTCTGCAATGCCCCACAGCTCTCCCCAGCCAAAGGGGAATAAAAACTCAAAATCTGTAGTGGCTTTGCTATAGAAAGCAAGCTCAGCCGGGTCATGGTCGCGCAGGCGCAGCTCTTCTTCTTTCATGCCAAGGCTTAAAAGCCAATCGCGGCAGAAGCCCCGCCAATACTGGAACCACTCTAAATCTGTGCCAGGCGCGCAGAAAAATTCCAGCTCCATCTGCTCAAATTCCCTTGTGCGGAACGTAAAGTTGCCAGGCGTAATCTCATTGCGGAAAGACTTGCCAATCTGGCAGATTCCGAACGGCACTTTCTTGCGGGAAGTCCTCTGCACATTTTTAAAATTAACAAATATGCCCTGCGCCGTCTCAGGGCGCAGGTATACGGTATTCTTCGCATCCTCTGTCACACCCTGGAACGTCTTGAACATAAGGTTAAACTGACGGATATCTGTAAAATTATGTTTGCCGCAAGTCGGGCAGGGAACCTGGTGCCCCTCAATGAACTTCACCATCTCTTCCTGGCTCCAGCCATCCACGGTAGATTCCAGCACAATGCCTTTTTCCTCTGCGAAATCCTCAATAATCTTGTCTGCACGGAATCGCTCATGGCATTCCTTGCAATCCATCAGAGGGTCGGAAAAACCACCCAAATGCCCTGAAGCCACCCATGTCTGGGGATTCATCAGAATCGCGCAGTCCACGCCTACGTTGTATGGGTTCTCCATAACAAACTTCTGCCACCATGCCTTCTTCACATTATTTTTCAGCTCCACGCCAAGGTTGCCATAATCCCAAGTATTGGCAAGCCCACCGTAAATCTCTGAGCCTGGGTATACAAATCCCCTTGCCTTTGCCAGCGCCACAATTTTTTCCATTGTCTTTTCCATAACGTAACCTCTCTCTTTCTGCAATCCACACTCCTGCGAATCCTATATTCCTAATTTATTAATGCTATACTTCCACCGGGTTCCTGCCAAAACCGCCTTCCCCGCTCCCGCTTTATCCCCTGCCAAAACCTGCTTCCCTTAACCCCTAACAAAACCAGCTCTTCTATTTATACACAACATATACCAAGGTCGCCTCTGAGCCATCTTCCGCTTCCTCGGGAACCTCGATTGCAACAGTGTCCTTAGCCTTGATTGTCGTATAGTCTGTAGACATATACTGAACCGTGCCGTCCACCTTCACATCCATCTTTTCACTGAGGATAACAACTTTACAGTCACTGTCCATGACTGTGGTGTTCTCCACGCTCCCTGCCGCTTTCCCATCCTCAATCTTGGTAAACTCAGCATTAAAATTAAAGCCTGCGGCCAAAGCCTGCGGCACTGTCCCGGAAAACAGCGTCACTTCATTGAAATCCTGGTAACTCTCACAATCCTCATATTTCATGTAAAGCTTAGCCACCTTGTCCTCTACGGTAAATTCCTCAATGCCCACGCTTTTTTTCCCATGTTCCTCCTGATATGCCTGAACCCTATCCTCTATGTATTTCCTAAGTTCCTCTTCATCATAATACTCTTTGTCAAATTCAGAAATAGCCGCGCAGACGATCTTACCCCTTTTTTGTACATACACCGTATCACGGTCTGCTGTCAAAGAATTTCCGCATGCACTGAATAACCCGGTTACCAACAGACAGAGCAGACTGATTGAAATTACCTTCTTCATATGCCAACCTCCTAAAAATCTTAACGTAAACCTCAAATATTATAACCTTTTCCAACATTTATTGCAACCGTTGATTTATATTTGGCCACGGAAATCAATTTTCAGAATATCCTTTCACCTGTCAATAAATCTGTATACTGCCGTATGATACTTATACCCACGCGAACGAGACAACGCTTTAGCAAACTAACTGCTAACTGCAACCACGCCCCTCAGGAAAACCTTCGTGCCGGGTTTCCATAAGCAGTGGATTTTGCCTCCGCTAAATACGTCCCTGGATTGTTCGCTTTGGGTATATGCATCCCCGGCAGTATGCAGATATTTTGATAATTATAAGGATATTCTGAAAATTGATTTTCGTGATATTTGGCTTTTAATCCTTCCCTGCCCAAAACTTTGACGCAAACCCCTCATTTTCCTGCAGTACCTGCAGTGAATGGAACTCTTTATCCATATAGAACCCGATATATTCATCCATAATTTGCGCGACCTCCCCTAGCACCGCCTCGGAAACCTTAAACGTATATAGCTTTTCTATTTTAGCGGTAATAATATATTGCAAAGTATAAAGCGTAGACTTGCCAAGCCTCCTTGCCTGCGCCGCCTGCCTGCCGCAGCCCTCACAGAGCGTGCCCCCGCTTTTTACATGGAAATACGAAAGCCCCTCTTCTTTTCCACATTTCAGGCAAGTGAACACATTGGGGTACTCCCCGTTCAAAACCAGCATTTTCAGCTCAAAAATGCGGCGTATAAGGCGGTTGTCCAGGCTTGGGCTTTCCAATGCCCGCAGTGATTGGTAGAGCAGCTTTAGCATATGTACCGCCTCTAAGTTCTCCCTGGCATAATAGTCGGCAAGCTCCATAAAATAAAAGCCATAACAGGCAAGCTCCACGTCACAGGCAAGCTCCCGGAAATAATTTGAAATCTCCGCCTTTACAACTGTATATGAGTTACGCCCTTCATATGCTTCAAATTTCCCGAAAGAAAAAGGGCTGCTTGCTGCAATTAGCTGGCTGTTGGGCCTGCGCGCCCCGCGCACAAAAGCAGAAACCTTTCCTCTTTCTTTCGTCAGAAGCACTATCCTCTTGTCATATTCCCCTACCGGGGCCGCTGAAAGCGCCATGCCCGTCAGCGTTATGGTTTGCGCCATATCCTCTCACACTCCTGCCTGTAGAATCCCTGCCCGCCAACATGGCGCCTGTGGCATCCCCGTAAATCCCTTCCGCTTCCTGATGGCTTTTGTAGTTTAAGTAATCCTGGATGCTGCCTGTGCTTGCAAATCTCTTCCATTCCTGTTCAATCATGTGGAACCCCCCTGTTCTTCTGTTCATCCCTATTAGGGTGTCCTGTCCACATGCCCTTATACTAACAAAAATCTGGTAGTTTGCAGCGATACAAAACCTCTCTTTTGCACCTCATCCATTCTCTTCCCGATACCCAAAATTCTTAATCAGGTAGTCGCTGTCACGCCAGTCCTTCTTAACCTTCACCCACAGCTTGAGGTTGACCCTAGCGCCCAAAAGCCGCTCAATCTCAAAACGGGCATTCGAGCCAATCTTCTTTAACATGGCGCCGCCCTTACCGATAATAATGCCTGTGTGGGAATCCCGCTCACAAACTATTGTCGCGTCAATGTCGGTAATGCCGCCTTTCCTGCGCTCCTTCATCCGTTCAACCGTGACCGCGATGCCATGGGGGATTTCCTCGTCCAGGGCATGCAGTGATTTTTCCCGGATAATCTCAGCCACAATCTGCCGTTCGGGCTGGTCTGTGACAGTGTCCTCGTCATAAAACATCGGCCCGTAGGGCAGGTATTTAAATATCAAATCCGGCAAAATCTCGGTATTCTCCCCGCGCAGCGCAGAAAGCGGCACGATCTCCGCAAAATCATACTCCTTGCGGTAAGTGTCGATGTAGGAAAGGATCTCCTCCTTCTTCACCGTATCCGTCTTGTTTATAATAAGGATTACCGGCGTGGCTGCCCTTGCAAGCTTTTCTAAGATATGGCGTTCACCCGCGCCGATGAAGTTGCTCGGCTCCACCAGCCACAAAATAACATCCACATCCTGCAAAGTGCGTTCCGCCACATTTACCATATACTCCCCAAGCTTATTCTTCGCCTTATGGATTCCCGGCGTGTCCAGAAAGACAATCTGCCCTTTCTTTTCATCCGTATACACAGTCTGGATACGGTTCCTGGTAGTCTGCGGCTTCTTTGACGTAATAGCTATCTTCTGCCCGATCAGGCGGTTCATCAACGTAGACTTCCCCACATTCGGCCTGCCAATCAGCGTCACAAACCCTGATTTCAAATTATCTCCCATAAATTCTCCTTTAGTATAAATTCTTAACCTCTTTAAACAGCCCCTTCTCCTGCTTAAGTTTCTCCTCATTCCCGATTACGCACAACGCCTCCTCATGGAGCACGGCGCGCACAATACCGGCAAGCCCGCGGATGTCTTCCGTGGTGGCGTTTAAAATCTCCATGCGCTCTTTCTTCAACATTTCCTCCGTCACCCCTGTAAGGTACGCCGTCGCGCTGCGGCCGGTCTTTGCCGCCGGGGTCAGGGGGGCATCCACGGCGCTGAAAGTGCCGATGATATATTTTGTCATCTCTTTTTCATCCGCGGTAAATTGCTCCAGATATTCAGGAATCCCTTCATAGACCTCATTGGTCCTTTGAAGGTGCGGGTCGCGGTAGGAAGTGAAATAGCCGTCCCCGCTCCTTGTAAAGCCGCTCATGCAGCCGTATGCGCCGCCCTTGACGCGCACATTAAGCCAGAGGTAGTCGTAGCTGAGGAGCGCTTTTAAAATCCGCAAAGCCCCGGTATAATTGTAACCCTCCCTGCGGAAGTTTCCTGCACGCGATACATACTGCACCTGGGAGGCGTCCAAAAAGCCCTCGTTCAGCTTCTTTAACGCCAGCGGCGCGGCCCCTCCCTTTGCCCCCTTCGTATGGAGGATGTCCTTCATTCCTGAAACTTCCTTCTCGATCTGTTCCATGCCCTGCGTCTGCGCACCAATGCTGAACATCAGGTTTTCTTTGCAGAAAATTTCCTCCACAAGCCCTTCCATCATTTCGCAAAGAGCGTCTTTTTCCTCCTCAAAATGCTCTTCTATCTCCTTCACAAGCTGGTAAAACTCGATACCCTGCGTCATATCCGTATATTTCGCGCTGTCTGAAAAATAAGACATAGCGCGCATAGCAGAAACAGAATGCCCGGCAGCGCTCATATTCATCTGCAGCCGGGATTTTAGCTCAGCGATAATCTCATAAAGGCGCTCCTGCCCACGGAAATTACTCGCAGAAATAATTTCGCGGACAATTTCCATCGTTTTGGGGATTTCATGGTACAACGTTTTAACCTTTATTTCGTATTTGAGGGAGATGTCGTCTTTTTCCACATGCGGGTATATGCCCACATTGCTGAAAATCCCCCCTGTGTGCAAATTAATCTCATTCGCAAGCTCGGAAAAGGTATGGGCCTGCGTATCTACATAGCCAAGGACGGCCTTGAGGATGCCCAGGTATGGGATCTTCTCCTTCGCAAGATCCGTCACATCGAACATCAGGCTGAAATAGGCAATCCCGTTCGTGTCAATATCATGGCACAAAAGCAGCGTGCCATCCACATATTTCTCACGGATATAAAGCTTCTCCCCTTCCCTTTTAATGTCCTGCCTTGTAAGCACAGGGAGCTTATCCATATCTTCAGCCGACGACGGCTCCTCCTGGTACTGGCGCAAGTGGTGTGTGAAATCCACAATTTCCTGAAGCTGCCCATCGCCTAAAGACTCTTTATAATGCAAAAGCTTTTTTGCCAGCTCCTCGTCTTTTTTCGCATTCAGCCCGTATTCCGGCCGAGCTATGACAATAGCCGCGTGCGTATTGTCCAAAAGGTATTTTTTTATAATTTCCTCAAAGTACCCTTTCTCTGCCTGCTGTTTTAAAAATTCAATAACCTCAAGCCCCTCCAAATGTAAAAAGGGCTTGCTGTCATCATAGAGCCAGCTATCTAAACATTTAATCCCCAAAAGAAGCCCCTTGGGGAACTGCCCATAATCCGCCTCACGGTAACGGAACTCAAAGCTGTTAATCCCAGCCATCAGGGATTTCTTATTGATGCCGTTTTCCGCCTGCTCCTTGAGCACCCTATGGATAATCTCCAGAAATTCTTCCTTACGCCCTATGTTGCTGTTCTTTGCCACGATTGAGAGCATCGGCTGCAAGGTATAGCTGTCAAAGGACGCCATGATATCCTTGCCAATCTTGGCGTCTAAGAGCGCCTGCTTTAAGGGTGCGCCCGGCGCGGAGAGCAGTGCGTAATCAAGGATGTCAAATGCCACATACAATGTGCGGTCTAGGATGTTCCCGGCGCATACATTGTAGGAAAGGTAAGTATTATCCTCTAACGGTTCCCCGCTCGCGATATTATAGGGAATCTCAACCTCCCGCACTTTATCAAAAGGTTTCTGCTCCTTTACCTCTGAATCCACCTCAATGGCGTCAAACTTGCTGAGGTATTCGCGGTCCAGCCAGCCAAGCTTCTCTTCCATGTCCATATCCCCATAGAGGTAAATGTAAGAATTGCTTGGATGGTAATATTTTTGGTGGAAAGCTAAAAACTGCTCATAAGTAAGGTCCGGGATTGCCTCCGGGTCGCCGCCCGACTCATAGAAATAAGAGGTCTGCGGGTACAGCGCGCTCATAATCTCCCGGCTGAGCGCTTCATCCGGGGAAGAAAACGCGCCCTTCATCTCATTATATACTACGCCGTTGACAGTAAGGGGGGATTCAAGGTCCTCCATCTCATAATGCCACCCTTCCTGGCAGAATATTTCCCTGTGGCGGTAGATATTAGGGTAAAGCACGGCGTCCAGGTAAACTTCCATTAAATTCTGGAAATCCTTATCATTGCAGCTCGCCACCGGGTAAATGGTCTTGTCCGGATAAGTCATGGCATTCAAAAATGTATTAAGCGAGCTTTTCGCCAGCTCCACAAAGGGGTCTTTTACCGGGAATTTCTCAGAGCCGCACAGCACGGAATGCTCCAGTATATGCGCCGCCCCGGTGCTGTCCAGAGAGGGGGTACGGAACCCAATGTAAAATACTTTATTTTCATCTTCATTGGAAATCAGGCTGACCCTGGCACCGCTCTTCTTATGGCGCAGCAGATAGCCCATTGATTTGATGTCGTCCAATTTCTTTTCTTCCAATAGTTCATATGACGTACAATTGTTTAAATTCATCTTCCTATATCCTTTCCGTTATCATAATTCCCGCTGTTTTTTATAGACACTGTGAGCTGGTTATACGGGATTTCAATCTGGCTCTCGTCAAACTTAGCCTTTATCTCCTCTGTCACCCTCCACCTGGCATCCCAGTAGTCTTGGGTAGCCACCCAAAACCTCAGTCCCAGACGGACGCTGCTGTCCTCCAAGGCGTCCACGAACACAGCCGTCCCTTCCTCCGCCAGCCTTGTCTGTTCCTTGGTGATAATATCATTTAAAATGCCCTTGGCCTCCTTGATATCCGCCTCATAAGAAATCCCCACAAAGAGGTCTACCCTGCGCTTATCCTGATGCGTCACATCCGTGAGGCTGGAATTGGCAAGCGTCCCATTGGGGATTACCACGGTACGGTTGTCCGCAGTCAAAAGCTTCGTATAAAATATCTGTATTTCCTTCACAGGCCCCTCAT
>CATLBW010000092.1 GCA_949879775.1 uncultured Lachnospiraceae bacterium | reverse complement strand
GCAGCATTACGCGGCTATTGACGATGAACGCCGCAAGCTGGCTGGAAAATTCTCTGGAAGTATTTTCAGGGAAGATTAAGCAGACGCTGTTCCTCTTGTGCGAGTGCGCATATTATTTTTATCTTATAAGAAAGGCGCTTTCATGCGTTAGCGTGACAAGCGCCTTTCCTATAAGATAAAAAAGAAGGACCCCCAGACTGCAATCTGGAGATTCCCTTCTTTCGCCAAGCCAACTGGCGCGTTATTTCTTATGCTTTAAATCCATGCAATGCAGTATCATATCGCAGCATCCCTCGAAGCCTAACTGACTGCTATCCAGCGTCAGATGGTAGCTCCTGGAATCCCCCCATTTCTTACTGGAATAATAATTATAATAGCTGGCACGTTTCTTGTCTGTCTTGCGGATCATGTCTGCCGCCTTCTCCTTTGTCACCTGGAACTTCTCCATAATATGGTTGATACGGAAATCCATATCCGCATGGATAAAGACATTCAGGCAATTAGGATGGTTTGCCAGCGCATAATCCGCACATCTTCCGACGATAATGCAGGACTCTTTGGCAGCAAGGTTCTTGATTGCCTCAAACTGTGCAAGGAACACTTTATGGTTTAGCGGCATATCCAGGAACGGCGCTGATGTATAGCCATTGACAGAATAAGTGTCCATTACCAGAGAATACAGGAAACTGCTTGTAGGCCTTTCATCATGGTTCTCAAATATCTCCTGGCAAAGCCCGCTTTCTTTTGCAGCCAGTGATAATAATTCTTTGTCATAGCATTTTACTTTTAACTGTTCTGAAAGCATCCGTCCGACATCCATGCCGCCGCTGCCAAATTCCCTGCCGATTGTAATAACAAAATTTCCCATAAGATTACCACCTTTCCGCTCATTGCTGATTTGCTTTTCAATCTCTCTTATGATTAATATTATTATAGTCTATTTTTTCTGAAATGTATATACAATTTCCAACGCTTTAAAGAGGTTTCTTAAGCAGCTCTTCAAAATATCCTGGCAGGGGAGCTTCCACTTCCAGATATTCCCCGGTAGCCGGATGGACGAAACCAATAATAGCTGCGTGCAAGGTCTGCCCTTGCAGCTTAAAGGGGCTTTTGCCATTGCCATATACGGCATCCCCAAGAAGCGGATGCCCAATACTTGCCATGTGCACCCGAATTTGATGCGTCCTCCCAGTCTCCAATTCAAATTCCATAAAAGTATGGTTATGAAACCGCTGCAATACATGGTAATGCGTGACCGCCGGTTTCCCGCCGCGTACATTGACTGCCATCTTCTTGCGATCTATGGGATGCCTGCCAATAGCGCCCTCGACCACTCCCCTCTCCTTCGTGATAATGCCCTTGACGATGCCAAGGTAACGCCTGGTAACGGAGTGTCCCTTAATCTGCTCGGCAATCTTAATATGTGCGCTGTCATTCTTGCAGACAATCAGGGCGCCTGTGGTGTCCATATCAATGCGATGGACAATTCCTGGGCGAATTTCGCCATTGATGCCAGAAAGGCTGTCTTTGCAATGATACAGGACGGCATTGACTAATGTGCCAGAATAATGCCCGGCCGAAGGGTGGACGACCATACCTTTGGGCTTATTTACAACCAGCACATCGTCATCTTCATACAATATTTCCAAAGGTAGCTTTTCCGGCAGAATGGCAATCTCCTGTGCCTTGGGGATTGTCACGGAGAGCAGGTCCTCCTCCCCCACGCAGTAATTTGCCTTCTTGGGGACGCCGTTGACAAAGACTTGCCCATCCTTTATTAGTTTTTGAAAAAAAGACCTGGATAAATCTGGATAAAGGCTGGATAATGTCTTATCCAGCCTCTCCCCTGCCTGCTCTATTGTTATCTCAAATTCTTGTGTTCCTTCCCGAAAGCCCATTTTTCCTGCCTCCATGTAATATTTCGTTTTAGGCGCCAGATTTCTTCTTTTTAAACTTTTTTAGGGAAAGCAGCCGGTCTATGTCCTCTTCCTTATAATAGAACAGAAAAAATAAAATTAAAAGAACCATGCCGCAGCTTACATAAATATCCGCCACATTAAAAATAGGGAAATCAATCAATTCAAAATAGAAGAAATCCACGACATAATTTAAACGGAGCCGGTCTATGAGGTTCCCCAAGGCCCCGGCGCTGAGCAGGATGATAATAAACCTTGCCCAACGAAATTTCTTTTCCATGGGGGATTTCCAATAAATAAACAGCATCAAGGCAAGCATCAGTACGGTCCCAACTACAAACCAGTTCCTCATGCCCTGCATAATGCCAAAGGCAGCCCCGCGGTTTTCCAGATAATGGAGCTGAAAGACGCCTTTTATAAGGATAATGGAATTCCCGCCCTTTAAGTAAGTGACTGCCAGATACTTGGCAAATTGATCCACAAGCAGTAAAAGCATGCTGCTTACAATCCCGATGGTACAACTGTTTCTTTTCATATTCATAAATTAACCTCATCTATATACAAGAACTTATCCAACGCTTCTTATTTCCCAAGGATATGCGATATGCCTGCCAGAATCTGCCCATCTGTCAATTCCTTGGTGATATACGCCTCCCCAAATGATTTCAACAAAATAAATTTTATCCTCCCGGATTCCATTTTCTTGTCAAGTTTAGTGGCTGCGAGAATTTCCTCCGACGTGTGTGGGAATCCTGTCAAAACGACAGGCAGGCCGTAACTTTCCAGGATGCGTCCAAGCTCCGCTAACTGCCCCTCAGACAAATTGCCTAACTGGTACGATATATATGCCGCGCCTGCCATGCCAATTGCCACGCATTCCCCATGGTACAGTTTAAAATCGGAAAGTTTTTCAATTGCATGCCCAATCGTATGCCCAAAATTCAAAAGCGCTCGTTCCCCTTGCTCTTTGGGGTCATGCTCCACAACTTCCCGTTTGATTAGGCAGCTCCTATAGATCATTTCCTCCATGGCGTCCGTCTGCCTGTCCATGATTTGTGCGCTATTTTCCTGAATAAACTGCGTATAAGAGGCATCTTTAATAAATCCATGTTTAATTAATTCTGCCGTTCCTGCACAGAACTGCCTTTCCGGAAGTGATTTTAATACTGAAATATTCATGTACACCAGCTTGGGCATATAAAAAGCCCCGACCATATTCTTATACTTCATATAATCCACACCCGTTTTCCCGCCAATGCTGCTGTCCGTCTGTGCCAGCAGTGTAGTCGGCGCCTGCACAAAATCTATCCCGCGCAGGTAAGTGGCAGCGGCGAATCCGGTAAGGTCCCCCACGACCCCGCCGCCCAAAGCAAGCAGTATGTCTTTGCGGTCAAATTTGTGCATAATCAAATGCTCATAGACCTGGCCCACGGTAGCCGTGTTCTTGCTGCTTTCCCCAGCTTCAAACACAAATGAAGTGCAATGCGCAAATACCGGCATAAGCAGTTCTTTCACTTCTTCCAGATATAAAGGGGCTACATTGGAATCTGTAATGATGCATACCTTATTGCCGCCATACCCTAACGATTGCAGCCTGCCTGGGAGCAGTTTAAAATCTTTTTGGATTTCAATGTCATAATGAGGTTTCCCCTCGTAAGAAACCGTAATTGTCCTTGCCATAATTCATGTACTTCCTTTCCAGAAAATTAAGTATTATATGTACTTCTCGTACTGTATTTTCAAACGTCCTTTGCGTGTCTCGCCAAATGAGCCGATAAAGCGAAACCTGCCCACAGAGCGGACTGAGATTAATTCCCCCGGCTTACATTCCACAGTGGCCTGCAATATCTGGCGGTTGTCAAGAAAGACCTTGCCGCCCTTTATCCACTGGCTTGCCTGGGAGCGGGAAATTTTACAGATGCAGGCAATCACGCTGTCTAAACGGTTGGAAGCGATAATCCCTTCCACCAATTCCTTCCTAGGCTCAATCGCCAGGGAACCAACGTGCACTTCCTCGCTTGCCACCGCCGTGTGGCGGATTCTTGTCAGTCCTTCCATCAGGTATCCCGCAATCTTTTCCTCACAAAATACATAGATTCCTTCCTCATTTATTAAGATATCCCCAAGTTTTGCACGCTCAATGCCAAGGTTCATCAAACTCCCCAGCACATCCCGGTGGGTCAGCTCTTCTGCAAATTTTCTGTTTACCGGAGAAACCTTCAGGCAGGCAATCGGGTAATCCCAGGTATAACAAAGAGCATCAGGTATAAATGCTATCATCTGACGCTCACTCAATTCATATCCACCAAAGATTTCATAACCGGAATATAGGTTGGGAATCTCCTGTTTGAAAATATTCAATTCATTAATATTCAAAAATTCGCTAAAGACGACAATGTCCTTCTGCCCGGCCTGTCTCGACAAATCAACAAATCGCCTTGCTAAGAGTGATTCTTCCTTCGTCATGGCAGCCATTAAAACTCCGTGCGGATAGGCTGCATGTCCAGGGAATCCATGATACTGGCAAAATCACCGGATACATCAACGCTTGGAGGGGTAATGATAAATATGAAATTGGAAATTTTCTGCAAATTGCCATTGATAGCGAAGCATGAACCGGACGTAAAGTCAATAATGCGCTGAGCAATATCGACATCCAGGCCTTCCACATTCAAGACCACCGTCCGGTCCAATAACAATGTCTCTGTAATCTCCCTTGCATCCTCTACCGTTACTGGCTTAATGACGCACACCTCCATGCCAGACCCTGACTTTTTCGTCGTTCGCATCGGCGTCACCTTGGAATTGCTTTTAATCGGGCGGATCTTCTTATCGTCATCTTCTAAGTCATCATCGTCCCGATCTTTAGAACGGCCCCTTTTCCTCGGTAAATCTTCTTCGTAATCGTCATCGTAGTCGTCATCATAGAGGTCATCATCGTCAGAATTCAGCCTCATAACGTCTAAAAATTTATCTAACATTCCCATATTATTCGCCTCACTTCATTCTCATATCCTATCCATAGTTCCTCTCGCCGAAAATCCCGGTGCCAACCCTCACCATAGTCGCCCCTTCTTCAATTGCAACCATATAGTCTCCCGTCATGCCCATAGAGAGAACAGACATATTTACATTATCAATGTTTTTTTGCTCAATGTCAACAGATAATTCGCGAATTTGGCGAAAATATTGCCTGTTGTCTTCCGGGTCTGACACGAACGGCGCAATTGTCATAAGCCCTTTCACATGGATATGGGGAAGCGCAGCGGCTTCTTGGACCAGCCGGATGGCGTCTTCGCGTGCAATGCCGAACTTACTCTCCTCCCCGGCAATATTGACTTCCAAAAGAATGTCGACATCGACTTGTTTCTTCCCTGCCTGGCTGCTGATTTCCTGGGCAAGGCGCAGGGAATCCACAGAATGGATAAGGGATACTTTATCCACGATATATTTGACCTTATTCCGCTGAAGGTGCCCAATCATATGCCAGCGAATATCCCCTGGGAGCTGTGGGTATTTATCCATGATTTCCTGTACCTTGTTTTCCCCAAAGTCCCGGCTTCCCGCCGCATACGCTTCCTCAAGCATGGGCACTGGTTTCGTCTTGCTGACAGAAATCAAAGTCACCTCCTTTGGCGGCCTCCCGGCTCGCTCACATGCTTTCCTTATATTCTCACGGACCTGTGCAAGATTTTCTTTTACCATCGTAGTCCCTCCTAAATATTTTGCTTAGTATATAATGTCATTCTCCTGTATCCTGGATGCGTCCAGGGCAATGTGGTCATATAGGGAGACGCCATACTTTGTTCCAGATTCGACAATAGAATATTCTTCATTCTCGAATAAAATTTCCACCCTGCGGAATACGGCATACCCACGGTTAATATTGTAAACGCCTTGCACCGGCTCCCGCCTGTCCAACGTATATTTTTCATTAGAGTCCGGCTTCAGTATGGTTTCCCCTCCCAAAAGATCTTTGGCGGCAACATAACACATCCCTTCCTTTTCCTGCGCCACTTCAACGGCAATAAACTTTGTTACAAATTTGCCTTCCTCATCTTTATAGCGGCACATGATTCCGTTGGAATTAGTCTCCCCGCCTTTCGTAAGGTATTCTTGCGGGACTAAAAAGAATGATTTTTCTATAAGCGCTGTGTTGGGGATTTTCAGGCCGCTGGTGTCCGCCAGCAATAGCTCAATTTCCAGGTATCGCTCCGTTGCAAAACGCAGCCCAGCGCTTTGAAATGTTAATGCCAGATAGGATTTCCCATTGCGGTTGAGAATCTTTGAGTATCCCCAGGCCGATGTGTTATCTTTTTTAAATTTAATTTTAATAACAGTCTCGTCTGCTAAATCCGCCGCCAGATTGTCATCTATGGGAATCAGCAAATCCCAAATTTCGCTGGTAATCAACTTAAACGCCGGCTCACCAATATTCACCTGCTCCCGTGCCATCAGATTATTTTTCGCATGGGCGGATTGGTCCCAAATATCATCAGAAAAATTTTCAAGCGTCACATCTTCCAGCCCGTCGGTATTATAAACTACAATCCCTGGCTCCGGTGCGCGGACTGCATGGAGCTTGTCGTAAACATTGCCCTCCCCTCCGCCAGAAAGCGCGTTCGCGTTGATGGCTTCCATCAGTTGTGCTTCCATATTAAATTGAAACGCATAGACCTGATAAAAATTTTCATCTGTATAACCCAGCACATAATCCTGCGCCGTCTTCTCTAAGTTACGATAAGAATCCCTTCCAGAGAAAAGCTTCCCATCATTCCTGGCCAGCATGTCCTGGTAGAAACTGCCTGTAGCGTCCACCGAATACACATAACTGTTCACGCCCACTTTCGTGGCGTCTTTATTGTAATATGTGATATAACCGGCGGATTCTGTGTTATATATCTTTTCTTCCCGCAGGATAACCCCGGTAAACGTATTGTTCTGGGCGATTGTTCCCTGGGATACCTCGTACACTGCCACTCTCTCTGTAGTAAAATATTGGAATATATTGTAGAGCATGTACACAAGGATAATCAAAAAAATAATCACCCCTATATTGAACTGGGAACCTTTATGAAATTTTATTACCTTTTTATTTGCCATAACTAACAGAACCTTATCTCACTTTTTTTATCATTATATATTTTAACATTTGTTCCATGAATTTCCAACATGATTTTTTTATTATGGGTAATAATAAACTCATGTAAAAGGAGGAAATGCATATGAATACCAAAGGTTTAGATTACACGTTATTAGCACTTGTAATCATTGGTGCGATTAACTGGGGCTTAATTGGATTGTTCCGTTTCGACCTGGTTTCCTTTTTATTCGGTAACATGAGCTGGTTAAGCCGGATTGTTTATGGGATTGTAGGGATTGGCGGCCTGTACCTGTGCAGTGTATTTGGACGTATCCGTTCCATGAATGAAGCCTGAAAACAAAAAGCTCGCTTGTGAAAGCTCCGCAGGGGGCGCGGTATGGGAGTATTGTCTTCCTCTTCCGTAACCCTGCGGATTTTCGCAAGCGAACTCTTTTCTATGTAAAAATGGTAATTTACAATGAAACGATGACTTTGCCTTTGGCGCACTCCGGCAAATCCTTCTCATTTTTGGAAATGCTTAGGATAAAATTAACATGGAATTTGCTGCCGATTTCTTCTAATTTGGCAATAGAATGCTCAATATCCTTATCTTCCAATTTTGCAATTGTAAGGAAACTATCTAAATACATCTCTTCCAGGTCGTGATCCTGGGAAATGATACCACACAAAAACCCTAAAAACTCATCGCAGTTAGCAATTAAGTAATCAGAAGCATTGATTAAGCGGACCTTGTTGCTCAGTTCATACATATGTTTTTGGCTTTTATCCACATATACGATATTGCCAGTAGCCGATTTTACCGATTCATTCACTTTATCCAACAGATGCTTTGTCTTGCCTTTCCCTTTTTCGCCAGATATTATTTGTACCATGTCAATCTCCTCCTAGTCTCCACCGCTTTGTGCAAATTAGATAATTCCCTTGCCATATAACGACATTTCTTTATCCGATTTGTAAACAACAGTTTCTATTTATAGGCTAATTATAGTATATATCAACAAAGAATTCAACAGTTATTTTGAGCTTTCCACTAACAATTCCGTCATCTCATGGTAGAGGTTCTCCCGGCTGTCAGATTTATAGACAATCGAGATATGGGGGACGCCGCTGCTGTTCTTGCTATATAATACCAGGCAATACCCAGCGTCATTGGTTGTCCCTGTTTTCCCTCCTAACACCTCAATCCCTTCTGGTGTCTCCACCTCGCCATTCATATACTTGTTCGTATTTTCCCAATTCATGGCCGCAGGCTCCCCGGAGGCTTTTGTAAACGTGGGCGTATGGCTCTGCGCGCTGATAATGGATGCAAATTTTTCTTCCTGCAAAGCAGCGTTAAAAATCAGGTACATGTCATATACCGTAGTATAATGGTCCTCACTGTGCAGCCCATGTGGGTTTATGAAATGGGAATTTGTGGCTCCAAGCGCCAAAGCTTCCTGATTCATCATTTCCGCAAATTTCTCCGTGCTGCCAGCGACCAAATCGGCAATCACATTCGCAGCGTCGTTGCCGCTGCACAGAAGCAACCCATATAATAACTCCTCAAGGCTTACGGTATCGCCCACGGAAAGCCCACAGACAGAAGAGCCTGCCTCGAGCTGGAGTTCCTGTTCCGTGACAGTCGCGGTTTTTGCAAGTTCCCCATGTTTTAACGCCACATAGGCGGTAAGGATCTTAGTGGTGCTTGCCGGATAAACGCGCCCATAAATATTCTTGCCAAACTTAAGGGAGTTCTCCTTAAGGTCAAACAGCCCCGCAGCCTCTGAGAGGGACGCCGTGACGTTCTGGCTCAGTACGTCTTCTGTCCCTGCAACGCAGATATCCTTGGCAAAAAATGACTGGTCACTTTCATTGGTAACTGTGACGTTCAGCCCATAATCCCTCGGGCTTTCATAGACATCATAAGGGTTTTCAATTGTTATCTCCTGCCCGCAGCCCATACACAACACGGATATCAGCAGGACCGCCGCCAGGATATGTTTCAGTTTATCTATACATCTCACGCCACTCTAAATCTCCTCTGTCTAAAGACTTAATCAATAACTCTGCCGTGGCAAGGTTGGTTGCCAGCGGAATATTGTACATATCGCATAAATGTACGGCATTATTTACATCCGGCTCATGGGATTTGGGGGTAATCGGGTCCCGCAGAAAGATTACCAAATCAATTTCATTGTGCTCAATCTGTGCAGCAAGCTGCTGCGCCCCTCCCAGATGCCCGGCCAGAAATTTGTGGACCGATAAATTGGTGACTTCTTCAATCAGCCTGCCGGTTGTCCCTGTCGCACATAACTCATGCTTACATAAGATTCCCCGGTAGGCAATACAGAAATTCTGCATCAGTTTCTTTTTCGAATCGTGCGCAATCAATCCAATATTCACTCTAAAAATCCCCCTTTCGGTATTTTAAAGGCTGAAGCCCCACATTCAAGACAAGCCCTATGCCGATAAACAGGCTCACCAACGAAGTAAGCCCATAACTCACAAAGGGCAGAGGTAAGCCGGTATTTGGCATCATCCCGGTTACCACGCAAATGTTTACGAAAGTCTGGAAGCCAATCCATACGGCAACGCCGCCGCATATGAGCTGGCCCGGCAGATCCTTCGCTTTCCTGCCCATCAGTATGCATTCTATCACAATCAGCAGCAGGAGCGCCAATACAACCGCGCTTCCTACAAACCCAAGCTCTTCTCCCACAACCGCAAAAATAAAATCCGTCTGCGGTTCCGGGATAAAATTGCCATTTTTGACGGAAAACACAGTATCATTGTTCAGGCCTTTGCCCCACAGCAGCCCGGAACCAATTGCCATAATGGAATTCTGCTGCTGGTATGCGTCAGTCGCATATTTCTCAGGCTGAAGCCATGCCATGATGCGCTTCCACTGGTACTCATCCAATATCGTCTGCCCCGGCTGGAGAATCAGATAGACGAACAGTGAGCCTGCCGGGATCAGCACGGCAAGGACGCCTGCTATTATTTTATAACTAAGCCCGCTTAAAAACAAGAGCGCAATAAAAATAATAGCCACTACAATACTGGTGGATAAATCCGGCTGATGCTCAATCATGAACCAGGGGACAAAAATCAGCACCCCTGTGATGGCAAGGAAATAAATCTTGTTTACCTTCTCATAATATTTCCCAAAATACCAGGAAAAAAATAAAATTAAAAGTACTTTTGATAATTCTGATGGCTGGAAACGAAATCCCCCGATATCGATCCAGCGCACGGCGCCGCCGGCTTTGTCCCCAAAGACATGGAACGTAATCAACGAAAGCAACCCTATATTGAACACATAAATCAGCCAGTTGAACTTGAGGATAAAGGTATAATCTATAATTGACATAACCAACATGGCAAACAGCCCCAGGCATAATCCCATGATCTGTTTGTTCTGCACAGCTTTCTGCGCGCTGCCAATAACATTGATGCCAATCAACGTCAATGCTGTCACATATATGACCAAACGAAAATTATAATCCTTAATCTGATATTGCTTCAACATAATAAAACTTCCTACTCTCCTATGTCATGCCAATGCAGCGATTTTTAAGCCCTATAGATAAACTTAAATTTTGATTGTATTAATCTGACGCACTTGTGTGCTTCATGTCTTTGATTGGAATATTTGCAAACAACGCCGGGACATTCCCATTATTCCCCTCCGATTCCGTCTGGGTAATCTGTATATCAAGGCCTTCAGAATCTATCTCCATATATTTGGAAATCACCTGGATAATGTCATTTTTAATTTTCTCCATGATTTCTGGGGAACAATTTGCACGGTCGGAAACCAACAATAGCTTTAGCCGGTCTTTGGCAATATCGCCGGAAGTCTTCTTTTTAAACAGCTCCATAAATCCCATACTGGTTTCCTCCTAATTTTTCTTAAACATCCCTTTTAACTTGTTCCACATACCTTCCTTTTCTTCCAGGTCCATAAATGGCACATCCTCCCCCAAAACTCTATGGCAAATATTCGCATAGGCAATCCCGGCCTTGCACTCAGTACCGACCAAGGGTTCTCCCTGGTTCGTGGAAATTACAATCTGCTCGTCATCCGGCACTGCGCCGATAAGGTTGATTGCCAGGATGTCTGTGACGTCCCCGATATTCATCATATCGCCGCGTTTTACCATATCCATACGCAGGCGGTTCACAATCAGGTCTACGCGCGTGATTTCATTTGCCGTCAGCAGCCCGATAATACGGTCGGCGTCACGGATAGCGGATATTTCAGGGGTCGTCACGACCAAGGCACGGTCAGCGCCTGCAATAGCATTTTTAAAGCCTTGCTCAATGCCTGCCGGGCAATCCAGCAGTATGTAATCAAACTCATCCCTCAGCTCTTCAATCACCTTCACCATCTGCTCCGGGGAAACGGCTGTCTTATCCTTCGTCTGCGCGGAAGGCAGCAAGAACAGGTTAGGGTAACGCTTGTCCTTAATCAATGCCTGTTTCATACGGCAATTGCCTTCTACCACATCAACTAGGTTGTAGACAATCCGGTTCTCAAGGCCCATGACCACGTCCAAGTTACGAAGCCCGATATCCGTATCAATCAATACAACTTTTTTATCTAACTGTGCAAGTCCTGTCCCTACATTTGCAGTGGTGGTAGTTTTGCCAACACCGCCTTTCCCTGACGTTATAACAATTACTTCACTCATCCTACTATATCCTCCTGATATTTATATATTGTTCAAAAGCCCTTTTGTAATTGGTTCAATATAAATATTCCTATCCTTGACAATCGCAACCTGCGGGTCGGCTTCCACGTCAGCCGCGTGCCTCCTCCTGCGTTTTTTCCCTTCCTGCACTTTATCGGCACTGCGGGCAATCACATCCCCAATTTTTATCTGGATGGGGTCCATCACAAGAGCCGCCACAAATGCCTGCTCATTACCGTTCGCCCCCGCATAGGCGTTTCCCTTCAAAGCCCCCAGGACAACGATATTGCCCTTTGAAATCACTTTGGCGCCAGGGTTGATATCGCCCAATATGATAATACTGCTCTCACAGTCAAGCACCTGCCCGGAGCGTAGTGTCCCTTTATAAAATTCTCCCGTCTTCCCCGACTGCTCTTCTTCAAAACGTTCCACTTTCTGGCGGATTAACTCTTCCTTAAGCGCATCGTTGTCCAAAATGCAGATGATATTGACGGACGTATTCTCCGTAATGGTTTCAATAATCCGAAACTCTTCCTCTTGTGTCAGCTTCCTGCCCTCAAAAGATATCGCCATCTTCGCATCTTTAAAAAATCCCTGGGACTCTTTAAATTTGTCCAATATGCATTTCAATAATTCCTCAAAATCCATATGCCCGTCTAAAATCAAATTAATGCCATATTTATTGCTCTTTAACATCACCGGCGTTGACACTTTCATCCCTCCAAACTTTAATCTGTAAATCCATTGGCGCTGCTCTCAATGTCTTCTGCCTGCCCGTCTATCAGTGACTGGCCATCAGCAGGGTTAAAATAGTACTCTAAGATATTTTTGGACACTTCTACGGCATTGGCAGAGCTATATCCATACGCAATACGGGTAGTAACAGCGATCTCGGGGTTCTCATAAGGCGCATAGCCAATGAAA
>CATLBW010000091.1 GCA_949879775.1 uncultured Lachnospiraceae bacterium | reverse complement strand
CTAAAGAATGTGACGTTTACCTATACAGATAAGGAGAGCGGTGATGAGGAGGAAATCAAACTCTCACAGGTGGCAAGCTTTGAACAGCTAGAGAGCCTGACTTCCATCTCTCGTGAAGGCCAGGAGCGTTATGTCCAGGTGACGGCTTCCATTGACAAGGGTTACAATGTAGGGCTGGTGGGCGATAAGGTGCAGAAGGCAGTGCGGGACTATGAGCTGCCGGAGGGTTACTCCGTAGAGATGACCGGCGAGGACGAGAGCATCAACGAGGCGATGGAGCAGCTTGTATTGATGCTGCTACTTGCCCTGGCATTCATTTACCTGATTATGGTAGCGCAGTTCCAGTCCCTGCGCGCGCCATTTATCATCCTCTTCACAGTGCCGCTTGCCATGACCGGCGGGTTTGGCGCGCTGCTTTTAACCGGTAATGTGCTCAGTATCATTTCTATGATAGGGTTTATCATGCTAGTGGGCATTATTGTCAACAACGGCATTGTGATGGTAGAATATATCAACCAGCTTAGGAAGGAGGGCGTTGGAAAGCGCGAAGCCATTATCACGGCAGGCAAGACCCGTCTGCGCCCAATCCTTATGACGGCAATGACGACGATTTTTGCCATGTCCACGATGGCGTTTGGCTCGGATATGGGTTCTGATATGGGAAGGCCGATGGCGATTGTCACGATTGGCGGCATGATATATGGGACGCTGATGACGTTGGTGGTAGTTCCATGTATCTATGACATATTCTACAGCAACAAGAGCATGGTGGAAGAGGAAATTTAATCGAAACACTTGACAATTTAGAGTTTTGCTTTTAATATGAAAAGATAAGTTATGAGCATACCGTGAAGATACGCCCTTTACCGGCTTCCGGTAAAGGGTATTTTGAATAAGGAGAAAATTACCATGAGCAAAGAACTGGCAAAAACATACGCTCCCAAGGATATTGAAGACCGGCTCTATCAAAAGTGGGAGGAGAATAAATATTTTCATGCAGAGGCTGACAGGAGCAAAAAGCCTTTTACAATCGTGATGCCTCCACCCAATATTACCGGGCAGCTCCATATGGGGCATGCCTTGGATAATACGATGCAGGATATCCTGATCCGTTATAAGCGTATGCAGGGGTATAATGCACTTTGGCAGCCGGGTACAGACCATGCCTCCATTTCCACTGAAGTTAAGGTAATAGAATCATTGAAGGAACAGGGCATTGACAAGAATGAGCTGGGCAGGGAAGGTTTCCTTGAGAAAGTATGGGAATGGAAGGAGGAGTATGGCGGCCGGATTGTCCGCCAGCTTAAGAAAATGGGTTCCTCTGCGGACTGGGACAGGGAGCGCTTCACGATGGATGAAGGCTGCTCTAAGGCCGTGCAGGAAGTATTTATTAAATTGTATGAGAAAGGCTTGATTTATAAAGGTTCGAGGATTGTCAACTGGTGTCCGGTCTGCAAGACGTCCATCTCAGATGCGGAGGTGGAGCATGAGGAGCAGGACGGATGCTTCTGGCACATTAATTATCCGGTGAAAGGCGAGGACGGGAGGTTTGTGGAGATTGCCACGACCAGGCCGGAGACGCTCTTAGGGGATACGGCAGTTGCCGTGAACCCGGAAGATGAGCGTTATCAAGATATCATCGGCAAGACGCTGATCCTGCCTTTGGTAGGGCGTGAGATCCCGGTGGTGGCGGACCATTATGTGGATAAGGAATTTGGCACGGGCTGTGTGAAGATTACCCCGGCGCATGACCCCAATGACTTTGAGGTCGGCAAACGCCATAACCTGCCGGAAATCAATGTTTTGAATGATGACGCCACCATCAATGAAAATGGCGGCAAATACCAGGGCATGGACCGCTATGAGGCAAGGAAGCTGATGGTGCAGGAATTGGAAGAGCAGGGGCTCTTGGTGAAGGTAGTCCCCCATTCCCACAATGTGGGGACGCACGACCGCTGCAATACCACGGTGGAGCCGATGGTGAAGCAGCAGTGGTTCGTGAAGATGGACGAGCTGATTAAGCCGGCGGCAGAGGCTGTGAAAAACGGCGAGGTTAAGCTTCTGCCTGAGCGTATGGATAAGATATATTTTAACTGGACGGATAATATCAGGGATTGGTGTATTTCCCGGCAGCTCTGGTGGGGGCACAGGATACCGGCGTATTACTGTGCGGACTGCGGGGAGCTTGTGGTAGCGAAAGAGAATCCCGGGAAATGCCCGAAATGCGGCTGTACGCACATGACGCAGGATGAAGATACCTTAGATACCTGGTTTTCTTCCGCGTTGTGGCCGTTGTCCACGCTGGGTTGGCCCGAGAAGACAGAAGACCTTGCCTATTTCTATCCCAATGACGTGCTGGTGACGGGGTACGACATTATTTTCTTTTGGGTTATCCGCATGATTTTCTCCGGTTATGAGCAGATGGGAGAGGCTCCGTTTAAGACCGTCCTCTTCCATGGGCTGGTGCGTGATGCGCAGGGACGTAAAATGAGCAAATCGTTGGGCAATGGCATTGACCCCTTGGAGGTTATTGACAAGTATGGGGCGGACGCCTTAAGGCTGACGTTGATTACCGGCAACGCGCCGGGCAACGACATGCGTTTCTATTGGGAGCGCGTGGAGTCGGCAAGGAATTTTGCCAATAAAGTGTGGAACGCTTCCCGTTTTATCATGATGAACATTGATGAGGGGGAAGTTATGGAGCCGTCGATCGAGCAGCTTAGGACAGGGGATAAGTGGATTCTTTCGAAGGTTAACACCCTGACGAAAGAAGTTACCGAGAATATGGATAAATTTGAGCTGGGGATTGCCGTGCAGAAAGTATATGATTTCATCTGGGATGAATTCTGCGACTGGTACATTGAGATTGCCAAGGCAAGGATGTTGAAGAAAGAGAAACATCCAGAATCAGCCAAAGTTGCCATGTGGACGCTGAAGGCTGTACTGATTCAGGCGTTGAAGCTGCTCCATCCCTATATGCCGTTTATTACGGAAGAGATTTTCTGTACGCTGCAGGATGAGGAGCCGACGATTATGCTCTCTGAATGGCCGGTATACCGCGAGGAATACCATTTTGCCGCGGAGGAGGAAGCGGTGGAGCATATTAAGGACCTGGTAAAGGGAGTCCGCAATATGAGGGCGGAGATGAATGTCCCGCCCAGCAGGAAAGCCAAGCTATATGTTGTGACGGAGGATGCCGGGCTGCAGGATACGTTTGAGGCCATGAAGAGAATATACGGCTTTCTTACCAGCGCCAGTGAGGTTTTAGTGCAGGCGGATAAATCAGGAATCGGCAAGGACGCCGTATCTGTTGTGATTCCAGGGGCAGTAGTGTACCTGCCGCTGGAAGACCTTGTGGACCTTGAAAAAGAAAAAGAGCGGCTCTTGAAAGAGAAGGAACGTCTCACCAAAGAGCTTTCGCGCTCAAGGGGCATGCTTTCCAATGAGAAATTCTTAAGCCGCGCCCCAGAAGCGAAAGTCCAAGAGGAGAAGGAGAAACTTGCAAAATATGAGCAGATGATGGCACAGGTAGAAGGACGCCTGGATCAGATGAACTAGATTAGTCAAGGAGGAAACCGCAATGGATAAGGATATGCATAATAAGCCTAAGAGAGGTAAGGCAAGCAGGAAGAAGCGGCAGATGCGTAAGGTCATTTTGGTGGCAGTGGTTGTGGTATTGGCGATTGTTATGGCTGTTGCTGCATTTTTCTTGAGCAAATACGATAAGATGCCGAAAGTTGTCATCAACGACAAAGAAGTCAAGATTAATGAGCTGACCCCGGAAGCGGAGAAGGCAATGGAGGGCTATAAGAATATAGCACTGTTTGGGTTGGACAACCGTTCTATGGGCAGCCTGGAGAGAGGCAACAGCGATACGATAATTGTGGTCAGCATCAATGAGGAAAGCGGAGAGATTAAGATGGCTTCCATCTATCGCGACACTTACCTGGATATCGATGAGAATAAGTTCCGTAAGGCTAATGCGGCATATGCCAACGGCGGTCCCAAACAGGCAATCGACATGCTTAACAAGAACCTGGATTTGAACATCACAGACTATGTCAGCGTGGATTTCGGCGCTTTGGTGGAGGCAGTTGACCTTTTGGGAGGGATTGATATTGATGAATTAGGGGCGGATGAGGCCAAATGGCTCAACGCTTATGTCACGGATACGGTTAAGAATACCGGGTACAGCGATTATGTCCCGTCTGTCTCAGCCGGGCAGAATGTGCATTTGAATGGCATACAGGCTACGGCGTATGCACGTATCCGTTATGTGGGCCTCGATTACGGGCGCACGGAACGCCAAAGGACAGTGATTACCAAGATGTTTGAGAAAGCAAAGCAGTGTGATTTGATGACCTTGAATAAGATGATGGATGAGATGCTGCCGCAGGTTTCCACCAGCTTAAGCCCTACGGAATTGTTAGGCCTTGCCTCAGGGGTTGCCAAGTACCATATGGGTGAGAATACAGGTTTTCCGTTTGATAAGGAATCCGGCGATGTAGGAAGCCTGGGGGACATGGTAATTCCCCTGGATTTAGAGAGCAATGTGATCCAATTGCATAAGTTCCTCTATTCCAGTGAAGAGTATACCCCTTCCCAGACGGTCAAGGATTTGAGCGCGACTATCCATGCGAATACAGGGTATTAAACGATTGGAAAGGTCCACATCACAGAGTGGTGTGGGCCTTAAACCAAGCGTATAGTGCAGCGGTTTATTAACAATTTAATATAATGTTTATCAAAGAAGAGGAGGATGTGGAATGAAAGAGGCTTGGAAATTTATGAAAGTGTATGCTTTAGCGGTAGCCTGTATGCTTGTTTTGTGCACAGGCGTGAATGTAAAAGCAGCAGCGCCAGCACAGGTGCAGGGAGTGCAGCAGACGGGATCTAGCAGCAGCTCTGTCAAGGTAAAATGGGATGCGCTGATTGCGGACGGGATTCGCTATAAGGCAGAGTTATCAGAAGACGTCCATTTTTCCAGTGGGAAGATGGAGGAGCGTTCTTCGTCAGAGGTGAATTTTTACAATCTTTCCCCAGGCAAGACTTACTATCTGAGGGTAACGGCATGCAATACGGAGGATGGCACCAAGGTTTATGGGACGCCCTCGAAGACCTTAGAGGTAGTGACAGCGCCGGAGAGGAGCAGCACGCAGAAGCTGAGGCAGACAGCGGCGACCTCAACAAGCATTACGCTTAAATGGAACAAGAATGCGGGAGCCAACGCATACCGGCTGGAATATTATAAGCAGGGGGACAGCGGCAACAGGAAGGTTGTCAAGCTGGGGGACGTCCGCACTTACACGGCGAAGAAGCTCGGCAAGGATGCGGAATATGCATTTTTCCTATATCCGGAGAGGAAAAGCACCAGCGGTTACAAAGCTTCGTCAAGTTTGTCAAGCTCAATCTCTGGCTGCCCGGTTTTGCCCGGTAAGGTGGCAGGTTTTGAGGCTTCTTTCAGCAGCCCCTCGACCAAGTACATAGATTTGTCATGGGACAGGCGTAACAGCGCGGATGGGTATCAATATGAAATATATTCGATGTCAGGCAAGAAGGCTAAGAAGCTGCTTACCGGCAAGAAGACGTATAATGGGACCGCTGATTCTGTTTCCAGCAACAAGCTGGTAAAAGCGCAGTTCTTAAAAGCAAGGGTCCGTGCTTATGTAACGCTTAGCAGCGGCGTAAAGTATGGCGCCTGGTCTAGCTGGAAATACACTTCTAAGCAGCCGGAAATAAAGACAGCCAATGTCAAGGGAGGCCAGCGGATAAGCTGGACAAAGGTAGGCGGCGCTGACAGCTATACCTTATATGTTTCCACTAAGAGGGAGAACGGGTATAAGAAAGTGGGCACGGTGCCTAAAAATACTTTGACTGTGAAGAAGTGCGGGAAGTCTGCTCTGAAATCAGGCAAGAATTATTACTATACGGTAGTGGCGAATAAGAAAATCGGCAAGAAAACATACCATGGATGTAAAACGCATTGTTACAGCCGTGTTTATTACAAATAGGCATACGATAATGGGAAGGTTATCAGGCAGGACAGATGAAAGATAAGTTGGAACAGTTTATGGATTGGATGGGGCAGGCGAGCATGGCCGACAGGACCAGATATTGTTTCCTGGCAGTCTTTTTAGGATGCGTGCATTTGCTCCTGGCGGCGGTTGGCTTCCTTTTGATGTGCCTGCCGCTGGCAATCACGAACCTAATTGTGTCAGCGGTTGATTTCTTCAGTATTTATGGGACCAAGGGAAGCAGGAGTTTTATTTTGCGGATCAGCATACTTTACTTTGCAACCTGTTTCCAATCGCTCTATTCCTGTGTTTTGCTGGGATGGGGCTATGGCTTTTCCACATACAACCTGGTGATGATACCTGTAATGATCTCTATGGTATATATGATGGGGCATGGGGAGAACGCCAATAAATATACCATCCCTTATACATTGATTAATTGTGTTTCCACGCTGGTATCCTGTTGGGTCTTATACAGAGGGGAGCCGGTTTATTATTACCCCGTCCCCACAGACCTTAAAGTTTCTTTCTTCAATAATTTGATGGGGTTCCTGTTGTTGTCTTGTTTTAGCGTTTCATTTATTTTGGAGCTGACGTCGAACCGCAGGAAATTGCAGGCGAGGAACGAGGAACTGGCGCTGCTGGCGAATTATGATGAGCTGACAAAGCTTAGGAACCGCAGGAGCATCCTCGGTAAATGGAAGGGCTTAGAGCGCAATGATTATTGTGTGGTTATGGGGGATGTCGACAATTTTAAGAAAATTAATGATACATACGGACATGAGAAGGGAGATGAAGTCTTAAGGCTGATTGCAGACAGCATGTCCAGCGCGGTAAATGCAGATGATTTTGTCAGCCGCTGGGGAGGGGAAGAGTTTCTGATGATTATTTTCGGGAATGTGCCTGACGCGCTGAAAGCCGTGGGCAGGATTCAGCAGACATTGCGTGCTGCGAAAATGGAAGCGGGTGGGCAAAGGATTGCCGTGACGATGACGTTTGGGCTTTGCGAGTGCGCGGAAGTTGAGGACAGCAATATTGACGAGATCATCCGCCGCGCAGACCAGAGGCTGTATATTGGGAAGGCGAGCGGCAAGAATTGTATCAAATTCCAGGATGAATAAATTTTTTACATATTTCTTACATTAAGATAAAATGATAAAAAGGCTGTTGCTAATACGGGTCTTATACAATATATGGTTTAAAGTTTGTTAAATTTTAGCATATATATTGCGTGTGATTTGTTTTTGGCAATAGCCTGTTTTTTCCAGTTGTTTCTGCAGGTTGTTTTTAAAAATAAAGTGTGTTAGAATTAACGCGAATTATGAAAACCAATGTTGGAATGGAGTGAGAAAAGTGGGATCGTTTAGAAAATGGTTGTCAGCATTCCTGATGGTGTGCCTGGCTGTGGCATCTGTGGGGATTGATGCACAGGCACAGGATTTGTCCGCAGGTTTGCAGAGGATGGAGCAGGGATTGGAAACTGAGGAGTATGCAGAGGATGAGGGGAGCGGGAAGGTAAATTTCCTCATGGTGGAGAGCGCTTCTGTGCAAACGCCCGGGGTGCAGAATATTGCGGTAAGCCTGGGGCAGGAGGGCGCGTCAGTGGAACATGCAGAGCTTACATACTGCCTGGCGTCCTCGGGAGAGGCTTTTGTGGCAGAAGAAAGCGAGATTGCGGGCAATATGGTAAAGTTTGCCCTGGAGTTTACAAAACACTCACAGGCTGGCGTCTATGAGCTGGTGGGTATCCGTTACCAGGCGGATGGCAAAAGCTATGGGCTGTCGCTTGGCGATTTGGGCATGGAGGTAAGCTTTGGCGTCAATCAAGAGACGGATGCGCAGCCGGATGAGATGTTAGTGGATGAGGGGGTTTTAGAGGAGCTGGAAGCGAATGTCGTGACCATGGATGAAAATGGCGCTACCGTCTCAGAGCAGTCCATGGAGGATGTGTTGCAGCAGGCAAAGCCCAAGGCAGCGACACGTTCCCAAGCGGCGTCCGCCAGCGCCGTGCAGAAGATGGTGATTGTCTTGGACCCAGGGCATGACAGTATACACACAGGCGCGCGCGGGCAGGGCTACAAGGAAGAGAAATTGGTATTAAAAATTGCGCAGTATTGTAAAACCGAGCTGCAGAAATATTCTGGCGTCAGCGTTTATATGACCAGAAGCAGCAATGCCTGTCCGAACGGCGGGTATTCCGTGAACTCAGGCACATGTAATGCAAAGAGGGTTGAATTTGCAAAGTCGAAAAAAGCGGATGTATATGTGAGCTTCCATTTGAATTCTAACGCGAACTCTGCGCCCAGGGGTGTTGGCGTTTATTACCCCAACGGCAATTACCGCCCCCAGATTGGCGAGGAGGGCAAGGGGCTTGCTACTGATATCTATAAAAAGCTCAGCGCACTGGGGCTTAAGACCTGGGCCGGCGGGGTGTTAATCCATAATTCAGAGGACAATTCCCGCTATCCGGATGGTTCCTTGGCAGATTACTTGGGGGTAATCCGCAGGAGTAAAGAGGCAAATATCCCGGCTGTGCTCATAGAGCATGCTTTCTTGAGCAACGCAGCGGATGTCAGCCAATTCCTGAACTCAAACGCTAAGTTAAAGAAGCTGGGGGTGGCGGATGCGAAGGGCATTGTTGGGTTTTATGGGTTGTCTTTGAAAGGCGAGGTTCCTGCCATTAACTGGATTCAGTCCAAGAACAGCCGCACTTTGCGGGTGAGCTGGGGAAGTACAAAAGACGCCGCTTCTTATCAGGTGTATAGAAGTTCTACGGCCAATGGGGATTATAAAATGATTGCCGAGGTCAGCCAATGCCAATATGATGACAAGACGGCAAAGGCAGGGAACGTCTATTACTATAAGGTTTGTGCCGTAATGCCTGACGGGGAGGCAACCTCTTTATCCAAGGCATATTCGGCGGCGGCATTGGCGAAGCCGCAAGTGACCGGCATTATCTCGAGGGCCGTCGGCAAACTTAAGGTTATCTGGAATGCTGTGGACAGGGCGTCGTTATATGAAATCTGGCGGTGCGAAGAGCGTGACGGCAAGTATAAGAAAGTCGCTACGACAACTGACACATATTATATAGACAAAAATATCGAGACACAGAAAGAATATTTTTATAAAGTGCGCGCCCGCGGCGGGGATAAGAACGGCTGCGGAAGCTGCTCAGACATTTCTTCCGGCTGGGCGGTCAAAAAGACTTCGATCAAAAGCGTCAGTTCCGTGGACAGCTCTTCCCTGAAAATCCGCTGGAAGAAGGTAGAGAATGTCTATGTATACCGGATTCAGAGAAGCGCTTCCAAAAAGGGGAAATATAAGACGATTGCCAATGTAAAAGGGAATAAAACTTCCTATATAGACAGTGGGCTGGACGCGCAGAAGAAATATTACTACAAAGTCCAGGCGTTAAACCGCGTGGGGGGCAAGAAAGGCTACAGCGGTTTTTGCAGCCCGGTGGCAGGCAGCACGATTAAGGGAACGTCCCTCGTGTACGTGATGTCGCTCGATAGCTCCAGCATGGAGATAAAATGGAAGAAGCATCCGGAGGCATACGCTTACAGCATTAAGCGCAGCACGAAGAAAAATGGTATTTATGAAAAGATTGCGGAAATCCGTGATTGTAAGATTACAAAGTACCAGGACAAGGGCATTGTCAGCGGCAAACGTTACCACTATGCCGTAGAAGTGATTGTCAAGGAAAAAGGGATCAAGAATTATAGCGGTAATTCCAAGACCAAGTCGGCGGTAAATTTGCGGAAGGTTGACATTGCCTCCATACGGTCGTCAAAGAAAGGGTATTTGCTGACCTGGGAGAAAGTCCCTGGCGCGAACTGCTATGAAATTATGCGCAGCGAGAAAGAGTCCGGAGGTTTTACGGAGGTTGCCAAGGCGCGGGGGACGGACGTTACAAGCTATACGGACCAAAGCGTGGGCAAGAAGGGAAAATATTATTACAGAATCCGTGCGGTCCGTGAGGGCAAGTACCCGGGATATGGGAGTTATGGAAAAGTAGCGCAAAGCGGTAATAATTAGTTGGAGGAAAGAGGGATATGAAAAAGACAAAAAAAGCGAGGGTTTTGGCATGGCTGTTAACGGCGGCTGTCCTTGTGTCGGATATCTGCGGGAGTAAAATTCCCGTGTACGCTGCCCAGGAGACGGTGACTGCGGATGACGCCCGCAAGCAGGCTGGGTTATCCGGGCCGGAGCAGGCATTTGGGACGTTGCTGCAGGAATATGAAATGTACGGTACGGTCTTAGGCACAGAGAATCCTGTTTACCAGCAGCCATCCACAGGCGCGCCAGTTGTGCAGAAGCTTCCCAGCGGTTACCAGGTAAGGTTTCTGGGAGCAGCGGTTAACGAGGAAGGCATTTGGTATCAGGTGGCTTTCGGCGTGGACGACCGTGAATACAGCGGATTTATCCAGGAGGATGGCGTGGTGACGCAGGATGAGAGGCTGCAGGGATGGAAGAGGCAGTATTTTGGCGGCAAATCAAGGAGCGCGGCAGTGGCAAGCGCCGCAGCGCTGGGGAATACGGATTTATCTGCATTTCCTTCCAGCTACCGTCCTTACATCAAGAAATTAATTGGAGAACATCCGAATTGGACGTTTGTGCCTATGGAGACTGGGCTTAAATGGTCGGACGTCATTGAAAATGAGATGAAGGACGCTGTAAACCTGGTGGATATCAATGAGCCTGCAACCTGGAAATCTACCGCGGAGAAAGATTATGATATGAAGACCGGAAAATGGGTTATCAAGAACGGGACAACCTGGGTGCAGGCTTCGGAGTCTGTTGTAAAATATTATATAGACCCGCGTAATTCGCTCAATGAGGATTCCGTTTTCCAGTTTGAGCAATTGACCTATAACCAGTCTTATCACACGGAATCGGGCGTGGAGAAGATTTTAAGCGGGACATTTATGGGCAATAAGAAGTTAGAGGATGGCTCCGGCGGCAATATCACGTATGCCCAGGCATTCATGAAGATTGGCAAAGAACTCAAAGTCAGCCCGTATTTCCTTGCCAGCCGCGTGCGGCAGGAACAAGGGGTGAACGGGACTTCAGCCTTAATTTCCGGCGTTTACCCGGGCTACAAAGGATATTATAATTATTTTAATATCCAGGCGACCGGTATCGGGGAACAAGTAATTATCAGCGGCCTTGAGGAGGCAAAGAAAGCGAAGTGGACGACCAGGTATGCGGCGTTGCTTGGCGGCGCCCAGAAGACTGCGGAAAATTATATTTCTAAGGGGCAGGATACGTTCTACCTGCAAAAGTTTGACGTGGACGCCTCATATAATGGCCTGTACTGGCATCAGTATATGCAGAACCTCTTAGCGGCGAATAATGAGAGCAAGACGGTGAAGAACAGCTATGCTTCCATGGGGGTCATCAACAACAACTTTGTTTTTAAGGTTCCCGTATACCTGGATATGCCGTCTAAGGCATGCCCTTACCCAGGCGAGAAACTGAGCAAGCCTACGCTGAAAGCAGAAAAGACGGGGGCTGGCGCCGTTAAGCTTTCTTGGAACGAGATAGGGGGAGCGGCGGGTTATGCGCTGTACCGCAAGGAAGGCAAAGATGGTAAATATACAAGGATTAAGAAGCTAAGCGGTTTGATGAAGCTTTCTTATGAGGATAAAACGGTAGTCCCGGGAAAAACGTACGACTATAAGGTGCGCGCATTCCTCAAGTTGAGTTCCGGCTATCAGTGTTCCGCTTATTCTGCAGAGAAGGGCGTCGACTTTACGGTGCCGGCGACAGTGTGGAACAAATTTACGGCAAGCAATTATACGACGGTGCAGCTTTCTTGGAAGAAAGCGGATGTCACAGGTTACCGCATATACAGGAAGACGGATTCCGGCAAATATACCTGCATCAAGGATGTGGGCAGCAGCAAGACGGTAAGCTATAAAGACACGAAGGTAGTGCCGGGGCATTCTTATACTTACCGTATCCGCTGTTACCAGAAGTTCAATGGCAAGAAGTATTATTCTCCTTACACGAATGTCATGACGGCGGATATCAAAATATCCGCGCCCAATCTGAAAAGCGCGTCTGTTATCAGCAGTGGTAAGGTTAAGCTTACCTGGCAGAAGGATACGCAGGCGTCGGGTTACTATATCTACCGTTCCACGAAGAAGAAAGGCGGCTACAAAAAGGTAAAGACTATAACAAAGAGTACCTGCAGTAGATGGACGGACAGCAAGGTAGCGCCAGGGACGGCTTATTATTATAAAATCAAGGCTTATGTTAGCGGAGCCGGCGGGAAAGGGACGTCCGGGTATTCCCGGATATTGATGGTGCAGACGAAGAGCAATACCCCTGCCATAGCGCAGGTGTCCTCGTCCGCCGCAGGCATCAAATTAAAATGGACGAAGGACGCGGGAGCTTCTGGCTATCAAATCTATCGTGCAGCGGATTTAGATGGAAAATATGAACGGATCAAAAGTGTCACGGGTAATTCTACCGTGACATTTACGGATAAAAAGGCAGCTCTTGGACAAACCTACCATTATAAGGTCAGATCATATAAAAAAAGCGGGAAAGGAACCACATATTCCAAGTGGTCTGCGCCCTCAGGAGGGCAGCCCAAATTGATGGAGCCGCAGTTAACAGGGGTTTCGGGCGTCAAATCCA
>CATLBW010000090.1 GCA_949879775.1 uncultured Lachnospiraceae bacterium | reverse complement strand
CATCTGGTCGGAATTCTCAATCACCGGAGGGCATTTGTCCGGCCGCACCGGGGAAATTTTCTCACACATATCCGCAATCTTGTTGGTGTTGGTTATGACAATTTCCTCCGCTTTCTCCTCGCCCAGGTAAGCAAATTCCTCCAACATTTCCTCCGTGGTGCGCAGGTACAGCGGCGCTTGCTCATCCGCGTCCGAAAAACCTTTTCCCGCCATGATAATACGGCGGTATACCTCATCCTCCGGGTCTAAGAAATGCACGTCGCAGGTTGCCACCACAGGTTTATGGAAAGCTTCCCCAAGCTTGACAATCCGACGGTTGATGTCCATTAGTTCCTCCTCGGAACCCACCATCGCCTTATCCCCGCGCAGCATAAACGCATTGTTGCCCAAAGGCTGGATTTCCAGATAGTCATAAAAATTTACCAGGCGTGCGATCTCTTCCTCGGAGCTTCCGCGCAGAATCGCCTGATACAATTCCCCTGCCTCGCAGGCCGAGCCAATCAGCAGCCCTTCGCGGTGTTTGAGGAACTCACTTTTGGGAATCCGCGGCTGCCTGTAAAAATAAGTCAGGTGCGCGTCAGATACCAGGCGGTAGAGATTGATGCGCCCCATATCATTGGTAGCCAGGATAATCGCATGATGGCTGTGGAGCTTCTTAATATTTTCCACCGAAGCGCTGCACATCTCATTGACGTCATCCAGGTTACGGACGCCCCGCTCTTCCATCATACGGATAAACCGCACAAAAATCTCCGCCGTGCACGCCGCGTCATCCACTGCCCGATGATGGTTCTCCAAAGGGATTTTTAACGCTTTCGCCACTGTGTTCAGTTTAAACTTACCTAGCTGCGGCATCAATACACGGGCAAGGCCCACGGTATCGACCACCGTATATTCACAGGGCAGACCCTGCCGTTCACAGTTCTTGCTTATAAAGCTCATGTCAAACTGCGCATTGTGCGCAACCATCACGGCGCCCTCGCAAAACTTGAGGAATTCCGGTAAAATGTCCTCAATCTTAGGCGCATCCAGCACCATATCATCCCGGATATGCGTCAATTCCTCCACTTGAAAGGGAATCGGGACTTCCGGGTTCACAAATGTGGAAAAACGCTCGCGAATCCTGCCATCTATAACCTTCACAGCGCCAATCTCAATAATCTTATTGTTGAGCGGTGAAAATCCGGTGGTCTCTAAGTCAAACACTACATACGTGTCTGAAAGGGCCTGTCCACTGGAATTTTCTACAACATTTTTCAGGTCGTCCACCAAATAAGCCTCTACCCCATAGATGACCTTGAAATCATCTTCCATCGAAACTGCGTGGCCTGCATCCGGGAATGCCTGCACATCCCCATGGTCGGTCACTGCCAGCGCTGGGTGTCCCCATTTCCTGGCGCGCCCTATAATATCCTTCACCTCGGAGACGCCGTCCATATCGCTCATTTTCGTATGGCAGTGCAACTCCACACGCTTCTGCGGGCTATTGTCCATGCGGGTACTGGTAAAATCCGCAATTTTTTTCATGCCAGCCACTGAACCTATGGTAAGCTCCCCATCAAACTTATCAATCGTGGCAACGCCCTTGATTTTCAGAAAAGCCCCCTTTTTCACCCCTGCTGTGATTTCCGGCACAATTTCGTTTTTGGCAAACATCTTTACCATAATCGTATCACTAAAATCCGTAACTGCAAAGAAAATGATTGTCTTCTCATTGCGGATTTCCCTTGTCTCCAAGCTCAGCACTTTGCCACGGATAATAACCTCGCCAATCTCCCCCACAATCTGCTCTAAGGGAGTGGCTTCCTCCTCAAAATCACGCCCATAGATTACATCCGGGTTATCGGAATGCTTGAAGCCATAAGGCTCCTTCCTACCCTTGCCGAAACCAGGGGCAGTTTTCTTACCCGAAGCCTGATTGGCAACGGGAACTTTTCCTTCATTTCCCGAGCCTTTTATGCCAGCAGGGACCTTTCCTTCACTTCCCGGTTTTTGGGAGGCGACAGGACTGCTTCCTTCGCTTCCTGGCTTCCTAATTCCGTCAACATTCCCGACTGCATCCCTGGATTCTTCACGTCCAGCGGCCGCTGCTGCCTGCCCCACCTCTTCAAACGCCCGTTCCCCCTCTTCTGCTTTCGCAAAGGAAGACTGCGAAATAATGTTATGTACTTCATTTTGGATGCGGATATTGCTGTTCTTTTTATTTTTCTTTTCCTCCGGCTCGGCATAGGAAACCCGGATATCCACATCCATCCCACAGCGTTCACAGATAATTTTCTCCAAGAACTGCAGGATTTCCTCTGATTTTTGTCTTGCAACCACAGAATCTTCAAAGGTAATCTGCATTTTGTTTTCCTGTGGGAAATGTATCTTTGCCATTTTGAGCACGCTGTACTCCAGATAACTGTAAGCGCGAAATTCCTCCATAATGCTGTCCTGGTAAACCATCAGCAGCTTTTTAGGGTTATATTGGGCCGAAAGGTTATATTTCTCAATAATCTTAACCGACAGCTCATGTTGTGGGAAAAGCTGCCTTTTAATGTCTTTTTCCAGACCAAAAACCCGATTCTTTTCAATCAGCCTGGAACTTAAGAGATACACCCTGAGGCTATCCCGGCTGCGGTTCGTGGAAACTTTTGTCACCTCCACATCCGCCATCAGCCTTTCCATGTCTGACGGGACTTTCAAATCTGGAAATACATCAAAAAACAGCTTTCCCATTTGTTCACTCACTCCAATGCAGCAATTCATAGCGAAGAGCCGAAAGCAGCTCTTCTTCTTTTACTTTCTTATAGATTTCCCCATGCTTGATAATCAGCCCTTCACCGACGCCTCCGGCAATCCCAATATCAGCTTCCTTTGCCTCGCCCGGGCCGTTTACGACGCATCCCATAACTGCGACCTTTAAATCCAGGGGGATATCCGCCACCATATTCTCGACCTGGTTTGCCAGGTTTATCAAATCAATCTGCGTCCTGCCGCAGGTCGGGCAGGAAACAACTTCAATGCCGCCTTTTCGGATGCCCAAAGTACGCAATATTATCTTTGCCGACTTAATTTCCTCCAAGGGGTCTCCGGTAAGCGAGACGCGGATGGTATCCCCAATCCCCTGGCTTAAAATCATGCCCAGCCCCATCGCCGACTTAATATTGCCGCTGATGATTGTGCCGGACTCCGTAATCCCTACATGCAGGGGGTAATCCGTCTCATCCGCAATCAGCTCATGCGCCCGGACGCACATCAGCACATCGGATGACTTGATGCTGATGACCAGGTTATCATAGCCCATATCCTCAATGATGCGCACCTTATCCAATGCGCTCTCCACAAGCCCCCGGGCGGTCACCCCGCCGTACTTTTCCACCAGTTCCTTTTCCAGCGAACCGCTGTTTACGCCGACACGGATGGGGATATCGCGTTCCTTCGCTGCACCAACGACAGCCCCAAGCCGCTCCCTGTCCCCGATATTCCCGGGATTGATACGAATCTTATCTGCGCCGTGTTCCATAGCGGCAATGGCAAGGCGATAGTCAAAATGTATGTCCGCCACCAGTGGGATCGTAATGCCCTTCTTGATCTCTGCAATTGCCTCAGCCGCCTCCATCGTAGGCACGGCGCAGCGGATTATTTCACACCCTGCCGACGTTAGCTGCTGGATTTGGGCAATTGTCCCTTTGATATCCTCTGTCCTGGTATTTGTCATCGACTGGATTAAAATAGGGTTCTTCCCCCCAACCGCCCGGTTCCCGATGTGTACTTCACGTGTCAGTTTTCTCAAAATCTGCTTTTCCATGCCTGTAACCTCTGCATTTCTTATAAAATATTCCGTATATCATTGAACATTACAAATACCATCAATGCCATCAATGCCACCAGCCCCACAAAATGTACCATCCCTTCCTTCTCGGGAGAAATCTTCTTCCTGCGGATGGCTTCAATTATGAGGAATACCAGCCGCCCCCCATCCAATGCCGGGATTGGCAAAAGGTTCATAATCCCTAAGTTCGCAGACAGGAAAATTGAGAAATTAACCATGCTCATAATAGCTAAGCCTACGCCTCCGGCCGACTCATTGGAGTCATAAGTATCACCCATAACTTTGACGATGCCCACCGGGCCAGACAAATCCTGAAGCCCTACCTTGCCGGTCACCAGCATCCTTAAACTCTCGATCGTCGTATTAATCTGATAACGTATCTCAAAAAAACTGTGCGTGATCGTCTCAAGGGCTGTGCCTTTCTGACGCATGGCCTTTCCGTTCATGCCAAATATCTGCCTGCCGCTCTCCTCATCCGTCTTAGGGGACAACACTGCCTCATAACGTTCCCCCTCACGCTCATAGACCACTTTTACATCCTTTCCCGGATGGAACAGGGAATATTGGCTGACCTCCCGAAAGAAATGCGTCCGCGAGCCATTCATGGAGATAATCTCATCCCCTTCCATAAGCCCTGCCTCCGCAGCCGGGAAACCCTCCCGCACGCTGCTCAGCACCGGGCGGTCAAAGCCCACGCTTGCCAGCACAATCAAGGCAAACACCCATGCCAGGATAAAATTAAACACTGGCCCGGCGGCAACCACGCTGATACGCGCCCACACGGATTTGCTGTTAAAGGACTTTTCGTCCTGGCTCTCGCCATCTTCCCCCTCCATCAAACAGGCCCCGCCAAACGGCAGCAGCTTAATGGAATACTTCGTCTCACCCTTGGTAATGCCAAACAAAGTGGGCCCAAGCCCCAAAGAAAATTCATTTACCTTGATCCCGTTGGCCTTGGCGAGAAGAAAATGCCCCAGCTCGTGAAAAAGGATAATCATACTGAAAATAATAAGCGCAATTATAATGTTCAATCTTACCACCTGCTTTCTATAAAGGCATACACTTCTGCTTCCGTCTCAAGGATTTTCCCGACGTCCGGGTCCTGCTCATATACACAATGTTCCATACACGCCTGGATAATCTCAGGAATCTGCAAAAAAGGAATCCTGCCGCCTAAAAACAATGACACTGCTTTTTCATTGGCCGCATTGTAAGCCGTAGGGATATTCCCACCTCGCTCCATCGCTGTAAATGCAAGCCCAAGCCCCTGGAACGTGTCAAGGTCAGGCTCCTCAAACGTCAGGCTGGCAAGCTGATAGAAATCCAGCCGCCTGCCGGAAAGGCTACGCCGCCTTGGATAATACAGCGCATATTGGATGGGAAGACGCATATCAGGCATCCCAAGCTGGGCAATCACTGCCCCATCTTCATATTCCACCATAGAATGGATGACACTCTGTGGATGCACCACTACCTGAATCTGCTCGAGCCCTACGTCAAAAAGCCATCTCGCCTCCATGACCTCAAGCCCCTTATTCACCATAGTGGCAGAATCAATCGTTATCTTCCTCCCCATGGACCAATTAGGATGCTTGAGGGCGTCCTCCGCCCGAATCTGCCCAAGCTCCGTGCGTTTTTTGCCCCGGAAAGGACCGCCAGACGCAGTCAAGAGTATTTTATTAATTTTGTTGCCGCGCTCCCCATTTAGGGATTGGAAAATCGCGCTGTGCTCGCTGTCCACCGGCACAATCGGCGCATTGCGCTCCCTTGCGAGAGGCATAATAATATGACCCGCTGTCACAAGCGTCTCTTTATTGGCAAGGGCAATCGTTTTGCCCGCCTCAATCGCCGCAATTGTGGGGCGGATTCCCAACATGCCCACAATTGCCGTCACCAATATTTCCGCTTGGGGCATCACGGCAACCTCCAAAAGCCCTTCCATGCCGGATAATACCGTTACCGGAAGATCCCTCACCCGCTCCCGTAAGTCCGCGGCAGCCGACTCCTCCCACAAGACAGCGATCTGTGGCTTAAATTCCCGAACCTGCTCCTCAAGGAGCGCTGCATTCCTTCCCGCAGCCAATGCCACGACTGCAAGGTCCTTTTGCTCACGGACAATCTCAAGTGTCTGGGTCCCGATGGAACCGGTAGATCCCAGCAACGCAATTTTCTTCATTTGTCTCTCCTTAACCTTAAGCTGCTATAAGAATAACTTTGCCAGATAATAGACCATGGGGGCCGTAAAGATAACGCTGTCAAACCTGTCAAGGATTCCCCCATGCCCGGGTATCAGCTTCCCGTAATCTTTAATTTCGTAATTCCTCTTTATGGCGGAAGCCGCTAAATCCCCTATCATGGAAACTATTGCGCCAATGCCGCCAATCCCTGCCAAACGAAAGATGTCATCTACGGCGAGGTTCAGCTCCTGCCTGAATACCCAGCCATACAGCGCCGTTAATAATACGGCTCCCAGCACGCCCCCTGCCGCACCTTCCATTGATTTCTTCGGGCTTAGCTTAGGGGCCATCTTATGTTTGCCAATGAGCACGCCAACACAGTACGCACAAGTGTCGCTGCCCCAGGAGCATAAGAAAATCAACCAGACGATGTATGCGCCTGCCTCCATCCTTCTTGTCAGGTAAATACCAGACAGCATCACCGCCACATAAAACACGCCCGCAAACGAGGCAAATACCTGGTCTGCCCTGTACTTCGGAAACTGAAAGACATAAACCGCCATTACCAGGACCAGCAAGCCCACCACAAAAAAACCATCCTCAGGGATAAACGGTATGAAAAGGTTCACATAATATACCGTTGCCGCCAAATATCCGGCCGCCCCCAGCGGCGTCCGCTCAATTTGGAAGACACGGTAAAATTCATACATGCCAACCATAGATATGGCAAACAGCCCCGCCAACAGGACGCCGCCGCCTGTAATTACCAGCACAAGCGCGATTATCACCAATACAATGCCGCTCAGTAACCGTGTTCGGAACAACCTTACTCCTCCTTTACGCCGCCATAACGCCTATCTCTTTTATTATAGTCTTCGATAGCTTTTACTAATTCCTCTTTTGTAAAATCCGGCCAGGGAACATCTGTAAAATATAATTCACTATAAGCAAGCTGCCACAAAAGGTAATTAGACAGGCGCCGTTCCCCGCTGGTCCTAATCAACAAATCCGGGTCCGGGACCCCACATGTATCGAGATACCGTTCAAACATTTGCTCATCCAGCTTTGCAAGATCGAACTTCCCTTGCTTATAATCAGAAAGCATCTGTTTCATGCCGCGCAGCATCTCATCGCGGCTGCCATAATTGATAGCAATCTGGAAATTAAGGCCATCCTGATCCTTGGAAAACTCTTCCAGCCTATGTATGCTCTCTTGGATATCGGAATCCAATTTGCTGATATCGCCAATCACACGCACACGCATATGGTTCTTTTCCGCGGTCTTGATACAGTTCTTCATATAGTTGCGCAAAAGCTTCATCAGGGCGCTGACTTCCTCCTTAGGACGCGACCAATTCTCCGTGGAAAATGCATAAACAGTCAGATACTTAATTCCCAGGTTCCACGCTTCCCGGCATATAACCTCTACATTCTTCGCTCCCTGCGTATGCCCATAATTCCTTGGCATCCCTCGTTTTTTCGCCCATCTGCCATTCCCATCTAATATGATTGCTACATGTTGTGGAACTTCCATGATTCCCTCCCTAACTTACCTTATAGGCAGACGCTTTCACGCGTTAGCGTGACAATGCCTTTCCTATAAGATGAAAAAGCCAGGAACAAACCTGGCCCTTTTACGCACAATGTATCGCCTGCACTTCCCGGCAATTATTATACAGTAAGAATTTCTTTTGTTTTCTCCTCTACTGCCTTTTCAACCTTGGCAATATATTTGTCCGTCAGCTTCTGCACTTCATCTTCCAACTGCTTAGCCTCATCCTCTGAAATATCGTTGGACTTAGACATTTTCTTCAATGAGTCATTAGCGTCCCTGCGGATGTTGCGGACCGCAACCTTAGCGTTCTCTCCCTTTTTCTTAACGTCTTTCGCCAAATCCTTCCTTCGTTCCTCGGTCAGCTCCGGGAATGACAAGCGGATTACCTTCCCGTCATTCGTTGGGTTAATCCCCAAATCTGACGTCTGGATAGCTTTCTCAATCTCACGGACCATATTAGGCTCCCACGGCTGGATCAAAAGCATACGCGGCTCTGGGACAGAAATATTTGCCACCTGCTGGAGCACAGTTGGCGTCCCATAATAATCAACCCTTATCTTGTCTAATACATGGGGATTCGCACGCCCCGCACGGATAGAGCCAAATTCCGTCTGCAGGTTGTCTAATGATTTCTGCATTTTATTGTCATATTGCTGCAATCTCTCATCCATAAATAAATACCTCCCAATCAACACTATTAATCCCTTCCCAAAGGGCTATGTCAGATGATAACCTTCGTCCCCGAGAATGTACCGCTTATCGCCTTGACAATACTGTCCTCTTCATTTAGGGCAAATACATACATCGGCATTTTATTTTCCATGCACATAATGGACGCCGTCAAATCCACCACCGCCAATTTCTTATCAATGACTTCCTGAATCGGCACTTCATCATATTTCACCGCATCGGGGTTCGTCTTAGGGTCTTTGTCGTAAACGCCGTCAATTGCCTTCGCAAGCAAAATCCCATCTGCCTGGATCTCAACGGCACGCAGGACCGTCGCCGTATCTGTAGAGAAGTATGGATGCCCCGTGCCCCCCGCGAAGAAACATACGATCCCTTTGGCAAAATATTTATTTACACGGTCTTTCGAAAAAAGCTTTGTGAAAGCCCCGCACTCAAACGGCGTTAAGATCTGTGTCATCATGCCAACGGAGCGGAAAATTTCAGAGGCATAAATACAATTCATCACAGTAGCAAGCATACCAATCTGGTCCGCCTTTGTGCGGTCTATTGTCTCGCTCGTCCTGCCCCGCCAGAAATTGCCCCCGCCAATCACAATCCCCACTTCCGTCCCTGCGTCTACAAGCTGCTTCACCTGCCTTGCAACGACAGTGACTGTAGCCTCGTCAAACCCGGTGTGCTTCTCACCCGCTAGCGCCTCTCCACTCAGTTTTAATAATATTCTTTTCATGTTCTGCCTTTCTACTTCTTCTCAAACAGGCTCTCCACATCTACATCTGCATAGCACTGGGAGCAGAAACCTTCAATCACTGCGCCATTGTTAATCTGGACAGAACGGGATTTGATATTCCCCATCACAACCGCGGAAGTATCTACCACAACCGGGCCATGCACATCAATATCCCCTTTGATTGCCCCGGCAATTACCGCGCTGCTGGCGGAGATATTGCCAATTACTACAGAGCCAAGGCCAATCTTGACAGTCCCTGTCGTGGCGATCTCGCCCTCGACTTTAGCTGCGTCCGCAAAGAATTCAGCCGACTGGGAATTGCCGTTGATGCTCCCTGTTACAGTCATTTTGCCATTACATGTTACGTTGCCTTCAATCCTGCCCTTTAACTCAAAAGAACCAGTTGACTGTAAATCACCTTTTATTGAAGTGCCTTCCGTAATCACAGTCACCTCATCCGATACATCTGCCGGCAAGGTAGTAGCGCTCTCCATAGTTATTGTATTCTCTGCATTCTCTGTATTCAAAATAGTATCCTCCTTCTGTCCGGCTTGTTCCGGCACAATTGCACTTTCCTTATGCTCTTCTTTTATCTTAACTTCTGGCTTTTTCTCTGCCTTCACTTCCTTGGGGGGCCTTACTGTATTGGTCGGACTTTCGGGTGTAAGGATTATAGGTTTATCCTGCACAGCTTCTTTACCTACCTTTTCAAAAAGTCCTTCCATTTTCTTTAGCTCAGACTTAACATCCACTTCCTGCTCCAGCGTATTCACAACCAGGTCCGGCTGCATCTGCGCTGCTTCTTCTTTCAATTCTGCTTCTCCCGGAAGCAGCTCGTTCACTGCCTGAGACAAGTCCTCCTTGAAATCCTTAAAAAAGCTCATACATGTACCTCCATAAATTATTTTTCATGTAAAACATACAGTAGGGAAGCCCGTTATTGCACATCTTCCGCTTTTACATGCTGTATGGGTTTTGTAGTATCATCAATCGGCAATAAATCCGCCCCAAATTCTTTCAGTTGGGTAATCATGGGCAAAAGCGCATCCACCGTCGTTCCCTTAGCAGAGGAATCGTGCATCAGCACGACGGAAGTATCGTACTTCACCACATCGTCCATGACGTTAGCGACTAGCTCGTCCGGCGTGTAAGCCTGGCTAGTAGCGTCGCCGCTTGCTACATTCCAGTCATAATAAGTAATCCCCTGCTCCTTCACATAACGGATTAGTTCTTGGATATCCACATTGCTGACCTTATTGCTGCTGCCGCCAGGGAAACGCATAATCGTAGGCGTTACGCCCGTCACTTCCGCCAGATAAGACTGTAAATGCAGCATGTCCTCTGTAAAAGAATCCAAGGACTGGTAAATCACGTCATATTTATGGGAAAAAGAATGCATGCCCAGCGTATGCCCCTCCGCTACAATCCTCCGGTAAAGGACCTTAGACTCTTCGTCTTCCTGCCCTATCACAAAAAATGTCGCTTTTACGCCCTGCTCTTTCAAAATATCCAAAATCTTAGCGGTATTCTCACTAGGGCCGTCATCGAATGTCAGGTATACTTTGGGATGCTCTCCTTCTTCGAGATTGTTCCCATCCTCTGGCGCGCCTTCTCCTAAGGCATCCACATCTCCAGGCTCATCGTCCCCCGGTGCATCCCCCGCCGTACCTTCATCTTGTGTATCCTCGAAAGCCTGTCCGTCTTCCGCAGGCTCTTCGCTGTCCGCCAAACCATCATTTGCAGGATTAGCCCCTTCCTGTGCATCATCGTCCAAAATTATACCCGAAGCGTTCTCCTTGGGTGACTGCGCCCCTTTTGTATCATGCTCCAGGGTGATTTGTTCCTTAGAAATTAACGCATTGTTCAGCCTCTCTTCCAATTTTAGCACTTTCAGCAATAAAGTGACTATCAATACTGTCAATACTAAAATCCAAACTGCAAACCCGGCGACCATGGACATCTTCAATCTATTAATACGCTTACGTCTGGCTTGCTGTTCTCGTAATCCACTCGCCATTTTCTCTTCCATGTATGGACCTCCTCGGTCATTAAACGCTACTAGGACTATTGTATCACATTTTTCTCAAAACGCATTAAAAAATTTTGAAAAATATGTACTTTTTTTCGAGTTTTTTCTTTTAGTTGTCAGTATTTTTGATATTATTTTTCTTTTTGTCGGAAACTATTCGCGTATAAGCGAAAAAAAGCCCCCGGATAAAGGGGCCCTTTCCTATTCCACTGACAATACCTTATAATCCTTTTCTTCCACGGCTTTCCTTAAAATATCATCAGGGACGGAATCCTTAAGGGTCACAACCGCCGTGCCTGCCTCATGGCTCACCTCTGCTTTCCCAACCCCGGATATTTCCTCTAAACACTTCTTAACCGCCGCCTCACAGTGCCCACACATCATACCTTCAATTTTCATCGTTTTTACCATTTTTTCTTCCTCCTTTTTATTCGGCACGCGCCGCTGTGCCTGCTTATTTCTTTCGGCATGGCGCGTCCTCCCTGCCCGGCGGTTAGGTTTATCATGCTTTGCGCTATAAATATTATGCATATTTAGGCGCAATGCATTCGTGACTACGCAAAAACTGGATAAGCTCATAGCCGCCGCCCCAAACATAGGGTTCAATTGCCAGCCAAAAATTGGAATCCAAATCCCTGCCGCCAGGGGAATGCCTATAATATTGTAAATAAAAGCCCAAAACAAGTTCTCATGGATATTTTTTAACGAGGCCCGGCTAAGCCTGATAGCTGCCGGGACATCGCTGAGCCTGCTTTTCATCAGCACAATGTCCGCAGCGTCAATCGCAATATCTGTCCCCGCGCCGATAGCAATCCCTATGTCCGCCCGAGTCAGCGCCGGGGCGTCATTAATCCCGTCCCCGACCATAATCACTTTGCCCTCCTGCTGGAGCGAACGGATCACCGCATCCTTGCCCTCTGGCAGCACGCCGGCAATTACCTGGTCTACCCCTGCCTGCCTGCCAATGGCGTTTGCCGTCCCTTCATTATCCCCGGTAAGCATTACCACACGAAGCCCTAAAGCCCCAAGCTGACGGATTGCCTGCGGGCTGTCCTCCTTTATGACGTCCGCAACGGCAATGATGCCCGCCAATGCGCCGTCCCTGGAAAAATATAATGGCGTTTTCCCTTCCTTTGCCAGGCGTTTTGCCTGCTGCTTCATGTCCTGCGGTATCTCTGCCTGCGTAAGGATAAATGATTCGTTCCCCCCGCAGAACAACACGCCGCCACATTTACCAGACAGCCCATTTCCAGGCATAACCTGGAATTCCGTCAGCTCTTTTGCTTCCATCTTTTGCTCCTGGGCATAGGAAATCACTGCTTTCGCCAAGGGATGCTCGCTCTTTGCCTCAAGCGTTAGGGCTGTATGCAGTAACTCCTTCTCTGTTATGCCCCCTGCCGGCAGCAAATCAGTTACCTTCGGCTCGCCCTTGGTGATTGTCCCCGTCTTGTCAAGCGCAATAATATCCATCTTCCCGGTTTCCTCAAGGGAAACCGCTGTCTTAAACAGTATCCCATTCTTTGCCCCGATGCCATTGCCTACCATAATTGCCACCGGCGTCGCCAGCCCCAGCGCGCAAGGGCAGCTAATTACCAACACGGAAATGCCCCTTGCCAAGGCAAAACCTATGCCGTAGCCCAAAAGCAGCCAAATGGCAGCCGTAACCAGCGCAATGCCAATGACTGTCGGCACAAAAACCCCGGACACCCGGTCTGCTACCTTTGCAATCGGCGCCTTGGTAGCGGCAGCGTCGCTTACCATACGGATAATCTGGGACAGCGTCGTATCTTCCCCTACCCTGGACGCCTGGCACTTCAGGAACCCCGACTGGTTGGCGGTAGCCGCCGACACAAGGTCCCCCGCCTCTTTGTCAACCGGGATGCTTTCCCCAGTAAGGGCCGCTTCATTCACTGCGCTGCTTCCCTCCAGCACAATCCCGTCCACTG
>CATLBW010000089.1 GCA_949879775.1 uncultured Lachnospiraceae bacterium | reverse complement strand
GAAGAAACTGAAGTTTATCCACAGCCTGAAATTCAGGCTGTTCTTGATAGTCGCCTTGATTGGAATCCTCCCCAATATAGCATTGCGTGTGGGGATTCTTGTCACTTATGAGAACCGTGCTGTCTCTAACCGCAGTATTGATATTTTAAGCCAGGCGAAGATGCTGGCCAACCAGGTAGTTACTTATAATTATTTATCTGATTTGTCAGAGGAGGTTATTAACGTCCAGTTAGACCAGATTTCCAGTATTTACGATGGCAGGCTGATGATTATTAACAGCCATTTTCGGATTGTGAAAGACACGTATGGGATTGATACCGGCAAAACCATCATATCGGAGGAAGTTGTAAAGAGCTTCCAGGGCAAGGAGATCAGCAAATATGACCCCGACAGCAGATATATAGAAATGGCGGTCCCTTTGAAAAATGCAGATACGAAGGAATCGTTGGGCGTTATGCTGGTGAGCGTATCTACGGACAGCATCATGATGAATTATGATTACCTGAAGAAAAATGTCCAGATCATAGAGATGGTAAACGCCGTTATTATCCTGGCACTTGCGCTTTTCTGGGCGCGCCGCTTGGTACGGCCGTTTAAAAAGATGACGAAGTCCCTGGAGGAAATCCAGGCGGAGGATGAAGAAGAAGAGCTGATGATTTCCGACTACACAGAGACGGAAGCCATATCGGACGCCTTTAACGAGATGCTGGCGCGGATGCGCGGGATTGATAGTTCAAGGCAGGAATTTGTGTCGAATGTCTCCCATGAGCTTAAGACGCCGCTGACTTCAATGAAGGTGTTGGCGGATTCCTTGTTGGGGCAGGAAGATGTGCCGGTAGAATTATACAAGGAATTCATGAGTGACATTGCGGAAGAGATTGAGCGTGAAAATAAGATTATCAACGACTTATTGTCGTTGGTGAAGCTGGATAAGGCTGCGGGCGGGCTGAACATTTCCGTGGTTAATATTAATGAGCTGCTGGAAATGATTATGAAACGGCTGCGCCCGATTGCAGAGAAACAGAATATTGAACTTGTATTAGAAAGTTTTCGCCCGGTCAGCGCTGAGGTAGACGAGGTCAAGTTGTCCCTGGCCCTGAACAACCTGGTGGAGAATGCGATTAAATACAATAAGGAAGATGGGTGGGTGCACGTATCTTTAAATGCAGACCATAAATATTTCTTTGTGCGCGTGGAGGATTCGGGCGTTGGTATCCCAGAGGAGTATTTGGAGCATATTTATGAAAGGTTTTTCCGCGTAGATAAATCGCATTCAAAAGAGATTGGTGGGACAGGGTTAGGGCTTGCCATTACAAGGAATGCCGTGCTGATGCACCGGGGGGCGATTAAAGCGCACAGTAAGGAGGGTGAGGGGACGGTTTTCACCGTCCGCATCCCATTGAATTATATTGGAGGGACGATATGAGAGTAGGCAGGCGGATGCTGGTCCTGATAAGTATGCTGTTCCTTTTTGGCCTGTCGGCAGGCTGCGGGGACAGCCCCAAAGAGGCGTATGATTATTATATTTATTACTTAAATGCGGACAGGACAAAGACGGTTGCTGTCGGTTATCAGCCGAATGCAGAAGATAATAAAGAACTCATCCAGGAATTATTAGGGGAAATTTTGTGGGAGGCAAAGGGCGCTGCCTACCAAAGGGCGATTCCCAAAGACGTAAGGATTGATTCCTGGAAATTAGAGGACGGCCAGTTGTGCCTTTATTTTAACAGCGCTTACCTGGAAATGGATAACATAGAAGAAGTATTATGCCGCGCGGCGGTTGTGCGGACATTAATCCAGCCGGAGGGCGTAGACTGTATTTCCTTTTATGTGGGGGACGGGCCGCTGCTGGATGAGGAAGGCAAGCCGGTGGGGCTAATGACGGAAGAGAGTTTCATAGAGAACCCGGGAGAGCAGATTAATACCATCCAGACAGCGAACATCACCTTGTACTTTTCAAATGCGAAAGGGGACGCCCTGCTGCAGGAAGTGCAGGAAATCCATTACAGCAGCAACATTTCGCTGGAAAAGCTTGTCATGGAACAACTGCTGAAGGGTCCCCAGGGGGACAAGGGACGTTCGGCAATCCCCGACGGGACGAAGCTGGTAAGTGTGTCCGTATTGGACGGCGTATGTTTTGTCAATCTTGATGAAGGGTTTATGAGCCAGGATTATGAGGTTGCAGAACCAATCGTTATTTATTCTATCGTCAATTCCCTGACAGAGCTTACCAACGTCAACAAAGTCCAGATTTCCGTGAAAGGCAACACCAACCTGACGTATCGGGAGAAGTTCGAATTAAGCTCCATCTATGAGCGCAACCTCGATTATCTGGATGGGTCTGCCAAGACCCAGGAGAGCCTGTTGGAAGAGGGGGAAGAGCAGGTGGTAGACGCCTCGGGCGGTGCGTATGATTAGGCGCGCCGCGTGCTGCCTGTGCCTGTCGCTGCTGTTGGGGATACTCTACGGCAGGGGCAGGGAGTGGTGGTTTTTGTTAGGCTTTTTACTGTTGGCGTTATATATGGCGGCGGCGATGATGCGCATCAGCAGGGACGCCAGGAATGCGGCTTGTGTGCGCGTAGCCCTTTGCCTGTGCCTGTTTAGCGCCGGGTTTGTGAAGGTTCAGGCACAGCAGGCAGTTAGGGACAGGGTGGGGGCGTCTGTCCTGGAGGGTGATAGTATCGCCGTGCAGGGAAAGGTCCTTAAAAAGGAGCAAAGGGATGCGTTTTTGGGGCGCCCAGAGGATGCAGGAGCCGCCAGACAGGCAGGCTTATCCCAGGATCAGCAATTTATTTATTATCTCACAGATACCCGGGTTATTTCGGGCAGCAAATCTTTTCCCTGCTTTGGGATTCTTGTATACAGTCAAAACGGCAGTTTCCAGCCGGGCAATCACCTTATGGCTAATGGAAAATATGCGCCATTTCAGATATCCCGCAATGAAGGGAATTTTAGCGAAAGGGATTATCAGCAGTGCAGGAAATGGGAATTTAAGCTATATGCGGATTCTGAGGAGCTGATTTCTGGGCGCGAGGATAAATATGCGGTTTTTTTGGCAGGCCTGCGTGAAAAAATGCAGGCGGTATTTGTGGATGCAATGGAAGCGCAGGACGCCGGGGTATTAGCGGATATTGCGTTGGGGGAAAAATCGCTTTTGGACGCGGAAATAAAAGGCTTGTACCGCAGCGCTGGGATTTCCCATGTCCTTGCCATCTCGGGGCTGCATGTCTCGCTCCTTGGCATGGGCGTTTTCTCGCTTTTGCGAAAGTCTAGGTGTCCGGGGAAGGCGCGGGCGCTGATTTGTGCCGCCGTGGTTTTTAGCTTTGGCGTTTTTTCCGGCATGGGGACGTCTACCGTGCGCGCCGTGGTTATGTTTATGCTGTTGATGTTTGCCCATGTCTGTGGGCGTAGTTATGATTCCCTGACGGCGTTATCGCTTTGCGCGGCGTTTCAGGCTTGGGGAAACCCATTTTTGCTTTGGTACGCGGGTTTTTTGTTTTCCTATGGAGCCGTCTTAGGCGTGGTGGTGGTGTGGGAGGTTATAAAGAAGGCGCGGCAAAAGGAAAAAGGAGGTTCCGGGAAAGTGCAGGATGCCGGTGCACAGCGAGGGCCCAGCTATTCCGGCGCTGGGGGGAGGCTGTTTGCGAAGGGGAAGAAAGCGGCGCTGGGCATGTGGGAGACGCTATGTGCAAGCGCTTGCATCCAGCTTGCTACTTTGCCCCTTTTGGCATATTTCTATTATGAAATCCCAACTTACAGCCTCTTAACCAATGCCTGCATTTTACCGTTTATGGGGACTCTGCTGGCATTGGGCCTGGCAGGCGGGATTTTGGGGATCGTGCTGCCCGTGTTGGGGAACGTTGTCTTACAGCCGGCGGCTTGGCTGCTTGCTTATAATGAAAGCGTCTGCCGCATATCCGGGGAGCTGCCGTTTGCCAGCCTCATCACAGGCAGGCCCCCTCTTTGGATGGTGGCCGCTTATTATGCAGTCCTCATTGTTAGCTTGTATTTCGTTTGGCTCAGGGGGAGGAGGGGCTATCTGGCAGCAGTTGTTGTGGCGCTGGCCTGCCTTTTGTTTGTCCGCGCAAAGCAGCCATTTGAGCTGGATGTGCTGGATGTTGGGCAGGGCGATGGGATTTTCATACAGAATGATAATGGAGAGCATTTCTTTTTGGATGGCGGCAGCAGCGACGTAAAAGGCGTGGGGGAGCGGCGCATCCTGCCTTTCCTGAAATCCCATGGCATACGTTCTGTCAAAGGTTGGATTGTCAGCCATGGGGATGCAGACCATGTCAGCGGGCTTATCGAGCTGCTGCAGCTAGGCTATCCGGTGGAAAGCCTGGTCTTATCTGAGCGCATGGTGCGTGACGAGGCGATGAAATCCTTGCTGGAAGAGGCAAGGCGGTCAGGCTGTAAAGTCTGCTACGTCTCACCGGGAATGAAATTTGGCTCCGGTGAACTCATATTTACCGTGCTTGCGCCAGGTGGGGCAAGCGAGCCGGGAAGTGGGAGGGGCGGCAAGGCGCTTGTGGAAGGGAGCGCTGGCAGCAATGGGGACAGGAATGCGCTGTCGCTGTCCTTGCTGCTGGAATACCGAGGGTTTCGCGGGGTGTTTACCGGAGATATCGGCACAGAGCAGGAGCAGGCGCTTTTGGAGTCAGGCTGCCTTGGCAGGTATGGGGTGGGGCAGGTGGATTTCTATAAGGCGGCGCACCATGGCTCAAACGGTTCCAACTGCCAGGCATTTTTAGATAAGGTTTCCCCGAAGATGGCAGTGGTTTCCTGTGCAAAGAAGAATTCGTATGGGCATCCTGGCAAAGATGCGGTGGCGCGCATGAAGGAGGCAGGGAGCCGGGTATTTTTCACAATGGAGCAGGGACAGGTCTGCGTGCAGCCGAAAGGCAAAGGCGTGCGGGTATGGACATTCCTGCCTTAAATAGTGTAAGATATACCCAAACATGCCGTGCGCGTGGCGTAGGCAGGGCGGTTAAGGAAAGGAAGACGGGTAAAGGATATGAAACGCATAGATGATGATATCAAATCAGGCGGCATCCAGCCGGTTTATTTATTGTTTGGCGAGGAATCTTATCTGAAGAGGCAGTATGCACAGAAATTGCGGCAGGCATTGGCAGGGACGGGCGACACAATCAATGCGTCTTTTTATGAGGGGAAAGACATTAACCCGGGCGCGGTGATTGATTTGGCTGAAACGCTTCCCTTTTTTGCAGAACGCAGGCTGATTATGCTGGAAAACAGCGGGTTGTTCAAAAATGCCTCCGAGGAGCTTGCGGATTATATGAAGCATATCGCAAAGACGGCGTGCTTCGTGTTTGTGGAGGATGAAGTGGACAAGCGGGGGAAGATGTACAAAGCGGTTAAGAACGCCGGCCGCGCGGTGGAGTTCCCAAGGCAGGCAGGGGAAGTGCTGACCCGCTGGGTTTTAGCCAGGCTTAAACGTGAGGATAAGAAAATCACACGTCCCGTTTTGCAGCTTTTTTTGGAGAAAACCGGCAGTGATATGGAATATATTGACAAAGAGTTGGAAAAGCTATTTTGCTATACGCTGGGGCGGGAAGTGATTCTTTCGGAGGATGTGGAGGCGGTATGCGTATCACAGACAACGGGGAAGATTTTTGAGATGGTGGATAAGATTGCCGCCAGGCAGCAGAAGCAGGCATTGGAGCTGTATTATGGCCTGCTTGCGTTAAAGGAACCGCCTATGCGCATATTATTCCTGGTTGCCAGGCAGTTCCAGATTTTATTGCAGGTAAAGGACCTGCAAAAGCGCGGCTGCCAAAATAAGCTGATAGCTTCCAAGGTGAAGATACCTGAATTCGCCGTGCGTAAGCATTTGGCGCAGGCGAAAGGATTTACGGAGGGGCTGCTTATGCAGGCGGTGGAGGACTGCGTGCAGGCGGAGGAAGATGTAAAGACCGGCGGCATGAACGACAGGATGGCGGTGGAATTGCTGATTGTTAAGTACAGCGGGAAGTAAAGGCAATGGATTTCCGTGATGGATTTGTTTTCTCATAGACAATCTGGTGTGTCTTATGGTATGATAACCTATAAAGGGAATTTTTCCTAATCTGGCAGATTAGGGGCTTGGAGGAACATTATGGCAGCGATTGAGCAAGGTAAAATCAGGAATTTTTGTATTATTGCACATATAGATCACGGGAAATCCACGCTTGCGGACCGCATTATTGAGAAGACGGGCCTATTGACCAGCCGGGAGATGCAGGCGCAGGTTTTGGACAATATGGATTTAGAGCGGGAGCGCGGCATTACGATTAAGGCGCAGGCCGTACGCATTGTATATAAGGCGAAAGACGGGGAGGAGTATATTTTTAACCTCATTGACACGCCGGGGCATGTAGACTTTAATTATGAGGTTTCACGATCCCTTGCGGCGTGCGACGGGGCTATCCTGGTAGTAGACGCGGCGCAGGGAATTGAGGCGCAGACGTTGGCGAACGTCTATCTGGCATTGGACCATGACCTGGACGTGCTCCCGGTTATTAATAAGATAGACCTTCCCAGCGCGGAACCAGAGCGCGTCATAGAGGAGATTGAGGACGTCATCGGCTTAGAGGCGCAGGACGCGCCGCAGATTTCAGCTAAGACCGGCCTGAATGTGGAGGAAGTATTAGAACAGATTGTGGAGAAGATACCAGCTCCAGGGGGAAGCCCGGACAACCCCATGCAGGCCTTGATTTTTGATTCGTTATATGACTCATATAAAGGCGTCATTGTCTTTTGCAGGATGAAGGAAGGGACTGTCCGCACAGGGACCAAAATCCGGATGATGGCGACAGGGGCGACTGCGGATGTGGTGGAAGTAGGGTATTTTGGAGCCGGGCAGTTTATCCCTTGTGAAGAGCTAAGCGCCGGCATGGTGGGTTATATCACTGCCAGCCTCAAAAATGTCAGGGATACCCAGGTGGGGGACACGGTGACTGATGCGGACAACCCCTGCAAAGAACCGCTGCCGGGATATAAGAAAGTGACGCCCATGGTGTACTGCGGCATGTACCCCGCGGACGGCGCGAAGTACCCCGATTTGCGGGATGCTTTGGAGAAGCTGCAGCTAAACGACGCATCTTTGCAGTTTGAGGCTGAGACGTCCATTGCCTTGGGGTTTGGGTTCCGCTGCGGCTTCCTGGGGCTTTTGCATTTAGAGATTATCCAGGAGCGCTTGGAGCGGGAATACAACCTGGATCTCGTAACCACTGCGCCAGGCGTTATTTATAAGGTGCATAAGATGAACGGGGAGGTCATTGAGCTGACGAACCCTTCCAACCTGCCGGACCCGGCGGAGATTGACTATATGGAGGAGCCGATGGTCAACGCGGAGATTATGGTTACCAGCGATTATATCGGCGCCATTATGGATTTGTGCCAGGAACGCCGCGGTATTTATATCAGCATGGAATATATGGAAGAGACGCGGGCGCTGCTTAAATATGAGCTGCCTTTGAACGAAATCATATACGATTTCTTTGACGCGCTGAAATCGCGTTCCAGAGGGTACGCTTCGTTTGATTATGAGATGAAGGGGTATGCGCGTTCGGAGCTTGTCAAGCTGGACATCCTTATTAACAAGGAGGAAGTAGATGCGCTGTCCTTTATTGTACACAGCGGCACGGCATATGAGCGCGGCAGGAAAATGTGCGAGAAGCTCAAAGGCGAGATTCCCAGGCATTTGTTTGAAATCCCCATCCAGGCGGCAATCGGCAGCAAGGTGATTGCCCGGGAGACCGTAAAAGCGATGCGCAAGGATGTGCTGGCAAAGTGTTACGGCGGCGACATCACCAGGAAACGCAAACTTTTAGAGAAGCAGAAGGAAGGCAAGAAGCGGATGCGCCAGATTGGCAATGTGGAGATTCCGCAGAAGGCATTTATGAGCGTGTTGAAGCTGGACGACAATTAAAGGTAAGAGATGGTATCAGATCAGGAATTAGGGTTATATATCCATATCCCGTTTTGCGCAAGGAAATGCAGGTATTGTGATTTCCTTTCCCTGCCGGCAGGGGAGGGGATACACAGGGAATATGTGAATAGTCTGCTGGAAGAAATCAAACAGCAGGGGATGGCGTGCCGGGGGCGCCGGGTTGCGTCCGTATTTATTGGCGGCGGCACGCCTTCACTGCTGGCAGGCGCACAAATCTGGGAAATCCTGGAAGCGGCGCGCAGATATTTTAAGATAAGGCAGGATGCGGAGATTACCATAGAGTGCAATCCGGGGACTTTGACAACAGAGAAATTATCAATTTATAAATCGGCAGGCATTAACCGCCTTAGCCTGGGGTTGCAGTCGGCGGATGACAGGGAGCTTGGCGAGCTTGGGAGAATCCACACTTACCGGGATTTCCTTCAAAGTTTTGATATTGCAAGGAAAAAAGGATTTGGGAATATCAATATAGATTTGATGTCCGGCCTGCCTGGGCAGACGCGGCAGGGTTGGGCAAATACCTTAAAAAAAGCCCTCATGCTTATGCCGGAGCATATATCCGCATACAGCCTGATTGTGGAGGAAGGGACGCCCTTTTATGAAACATATGGGGAGGACGAGCGGCGCAGGCAGCGGGGGGAAGAGCCACAGTCCCTGCCGACGGAAGAGGAAGAGCGGGCGATGTACGACATGGCCAATGAGATGTTGGAGGGCAGGGGTTACCGCAGGTATGAGATTTCCAACTATGCATTGCCGCACAGGGAATGCCGGCATAATATCGGTTACTGGCAACTGACGCCTTACCTGGGCCTGGGGTTGGGAAGCTCTTCCCTTATGGAAAATGTCAGGTTTTCCAATACGAGGAGCCTTTCTGATTATTTAAAAGGAGAATTTTGCCGCCTCCCGGACGTCCTAAAGCAGGCGCGCCAGCAGGAGGCATTGCATAACAGCGCAGGCCCACAGGCTGGGGAATCCTGTAATCAGCAGGGAGGGGGCGTGGCAGTGTCCTGCCTGGACAAAAAGGCGCAGATGGAAGAATTTATGTTCCTGGGACTGAGGATGATGGAAGGGGTGTCCAGGGACAAATTTCGGGAAAGATACCATGTGACGCTAGAAAGCGTATATGGCATGGTTTTAGGTCGCCTGCAGCAGCAGGGGCTGATAGAGCGGTATGGGGGGATGGTAAGGCTTACCAAAGAGGGAATATCCGTGAGCAATTATGTGTTCGCTGCGTTTATCCGTTAGCCCGTGCATAGGATGGTTTTCTGTTTTATGCACTGTCAGCTATATAATATGATTGAATGAAGATGGAAGGAATGGAAGAAGGGAGGAATGGAAGGGAACAAGACAGCCACAGTTTACTGTGCAAGGAGTAGGAAGAAGCAGGAAATCCTGCAAAAGAAAGAAAGGAGAAAGATATGAAGTTAAAGGAAATAGGGAGCAGGCTGCTTGCCTGCGCGATGGCGACGGCTTTCGTATTTACCGGAAGTATAGCTAATGTAAGCGCGGCAGGCCCCCAAAGCGCAGGGACGGCGAATTATGCCATGGAAGAGGGAGCGGCTTCGCGGGAAGCCCAAGGCGGCCAGGACCCATTCGCCAAGATTACCGCTAGCTGCTATGATAGGAGCGTTACCCTTGAGCCGACGAAGACGAGAACGGTGTTCCGTCTGCCGTCTTCTCTGAAGCTGAATGAAGATGTTACCATTACATATACATCCAGCGACGAGAGCATTGCCAAAGTAGATGCAAACGGCGTGGTAACGGCGCAGAAAAAAGTTGGCTATGCCCTTATCACCACTACCGTGAAAGCAGCCTATGACGGCTTTGAGATGGAATACCAGACATTGGTGAAGGTAAACCATGATATCACGAAAGTGAAGGTATCTGCGAATGCGACAAGCCTGGCAAAAGGGAAGAATGCAACAATTACGGTTACGCCGACGGCGGCTATGAAGAACGCGGGCTATACAGTGAAATATACGGCAAGCGGCGCTGTGGGCGTGAGCAAAGGTAAAGTAACGGCGAAGAAGTCAGGGGCTGGAAAAGCCATGGTGAAAATTTCTTCGGCCGGAAAGACCATCACCAAGAAAATTTCGTTCAACGTTGGGGAGATTACCGGGGTTAGCGATAAGAGCGTGCTGAAAATAGGGAAGTCTGTAACCTTGAAAGTGAAAGGGCTTTCCGGGTCGGTGAAATGGTCCCTGGACAAGAAAGGCAAAAAATTGGCGAGCATTTCGAAAGCTGGCAAAATAACCGGCAAGAAGAAAGGCGTCGCTAAAGTGACTGCTAAGGTGAAGGTTGGCAAGAAGACCGTAACCTTGACACAGAACGTGAAGATTGCGAAATAGGAGAGCATCAGCAGGAGGCAAATATGAAGAGAAAGATATGGAATATATTATCCGCTGTAGCCCTTAGCGCCAGCCTAACGGTGGGCGCATTGCCAGCGGAAGGGCTGAGGGTCCAGGCAGCAGGGGACATCAATAATGCGGTCCAGGAAGGGCTTACAATCCGCGAATCTGAGGTTAATCAGCTTTTGACGGAAGATTTGCAGCTTCCGACTACCGTGGAAGGGCTGGAGGGCGCAAACGTCGCGTATGCCGTTGAGGGGCAGCCGCAGGAAGGCACCCATGGCGCAGCCGTTGTGGAAGGGGATACCTTGAAGGTTACAAGGCCTTATGCAGGAGAAGGCGATTACAAATTTAACCTGGTTGCCACCGTGACCGCAAACGGCGCGACAGGGACAAAGACATTCCCGATGACGGTCCGTGAAGGGCTTTCCGGCGATTCTTATGCCGGGTATGTCTATGTGTGCTTTTCTGTCCCTAAGGGGAAGAATTACGACGTGCAGCAAATCCATTTCTTCCTGAGCGAAGATGGGCTGAACTGGACGGCGCTAAACGGCTGCCAGCCGGCATTCCTTACCGGCAGCGATTTTACGGATTGCGTGGAGAAATGCGGTCCTAACAGCGTGAATTATAAACTGACGATTGACGAGGGCAGTGTCCCGGATACGGTAATCGGCGACGCTTCCGTATTATTCCCGTTTGAGGGAAGGGACCAGGGCGTGCGCGACCCCTACCTGCTGCGCGGCAGCAAAGCAGACGGGAGCGACGCTAACAAGGTATGGCTGCTTGCCACAGATTTGAATACGCATTCTGCGAATTATGGCCCTGCTTCCAATATGGCGAATAATGTTTGCGGAGACTGGGGAAAGACTTCTAAGGTTGGCATTGGAAGCACGCATCTGTTCGTATGGGAGACGGAAGATTGGGTGAACTGGGAGCGGCGTTATATTGACGTAGGCTCCGAGATTGACGCGGCGATGGCATGGGCGCCGGAGGCAATCTATAACCCTGAGAAAGACAATTATCTTGTGTACTGGTCCGGGCGCGTGGCTGCGGATGGCGCATCCAGGAACCGCCTTTATTGCTGCGAGACCAGTGACTTTGTAGATTTTGGCCCGACCAAGCTGTATGAGCAGGAGGCCTTCTATCAGAAATATGTGGACATGGGCGGTGTGGATGACAATGACGGTTATGGCAACATTGACACGTCGCAGCTCTGGGTAGCAGGCAAAGATGAGAATGGGAAGGATACGCCTTACGGCAAATTGTACCGTGTGGTAAAGGATGAGACCAGGACAAATAAGGGAGATACGGCACATCCATTATTAAAAATACAATTGATGAGCGCGGACACGGTCTTAGACCCGAATGTTGATTATGATAGCACGGAGCCTGTCAATATCACGCCGTACGAATATAACGGCATGACTTTCGGGGAACTGGCGGACTTAAATGCTTTGAAGAATGACAAGAACAATTTGGGAAAGGCTGAGATTATTTACAATTGGTTTAGCAATGAGTCTACCGGCAACCACTTCACAAAGATTGACCAGACGGCAATCGACGATTTGGTAGGCTACCATGAGGGAGCCACCATGTTTAAGTTTATTGACCGCGACGAGTGGTGTATCATGATAGATAATTACGGTAGTATGCAGATTCGTTATGAGCCGTTTGTCACCACGGATTTGTCCAAGCCGCACAGCGTGACAAAGATGCCCAAGGGGACGTATGGGCGTACCGGCGGCGACGTAGGGACGCATGGAGGCATGATTCCCATAACAGTCGACGAGTACAATAACCTGGTTAAGAATTACAATGACAAGAACAAGATGGTTGGCATGAATGCTGCGGCAGCCAATAACTACCATGAGATTTCCCCCATCTCCCTTGACACAAGGCCAATGGACGCGATAGCAGAGAAGTTAGAGAAAGCAGCGGCAGGCTCAAATTACAGCGAGGGCACAAAGGCGCAGATGGCGAAGCTTGCCGTTCTGGCGAAAGAGCTGGGACAGCAGAAGAACGTCACAGATTCCACGGAAATGGATAAGCTGAAAGCACGCGCAGATAAGCTTTTGGCAAATACTTTAGTGGAGATCCCACAGATGTATGCGGACCATGTAGAGCTGAGCGATACATCCGTGACGCTCTGTACCAAGGCAACAGAGGGATTGAAGACAACGGCTGCGTTGACGGCGGAGCTTGATGTGGACAGCGCGCCTAAGGCGGTTACCTGGAAGAGCAGCAATCCTAAGGTGGCAGAGGTGGTCAATGGCAAAATTACGGCTAAGAAAGCTGGGACGGCTACCATCACAGCTACGGCTGTGGGTGGTGCGAAAGCAAGCTGCAAGGTTACAGTTAAAGGCATACCTGACAAGGTTACGCTCAAGAAGAAATCAGTGAGCCTTAAGAAGAAAAAGACTTACCAGATTAAGCCGGGCATCCCTAAGGGGACAGTATGCTCCAAGTTTAGCTATAAGTCGAATAAGCCCAAGGTTGCCTCTGTCTCTAAGACAGGCTTGGTGACGGCTAAGAAGAAAGGAACGGCTAAGATTACTGTTTATGCAGGCAATAACAGCAAAGCTAAGGCAACGCTTACCGTGAAAGTAAAGTAGTTTTTTGGCAGTGGCAGAAAAGCCCACGCTTCATTTATGGGCGTGGGCTGGGCTGTTGTTACTGTTCACTCCGCAATGTCATTAAGTTAGTATCAGCAACATAGGGCTTACTATGGGAAAAAGACAAAAGCAGGATGCCTGGCTTCCCCATAAGCTACTGTTGGCGAACGCAGATACATTTGGGGTATACCAAATAGACA